>NZ_JBSHAP010000008.1:112926-127872 GCF_053611565.1 Kitasatospora sp. NPDC054795 | reverse complement strand
GAAACGGTCGCGGGGGCCTCGGCCGTTCGGCGGGGGCGGGGCTACCAGCCGCGCTCGCGCCACTCGTCGAGGTGCGGGCGCTCGGCCCCCAGGGTGGTGTCGTTGCCGTGGCCGGGGTAGACCCAGGACTCGTCGGGGAGGACGTCGAAGATCTTCTCGGTGACGTCGCGGTAGAGCGTCCGGAAGGCCTCCGGGTCGCCCCAGGTGTTGCCCACGCCGCCGGGGAAGAGGCAGTCGCCGGTGAAGACGTGCGGGTGGCCCTGGGGGTCGTCGTAGACCAGCACGATCGCGCCGGGGGTGTGGCCGACCAGGTGGCGGACGGTGAGCTCGACCTCGCCGACCCGCAGCCCGGCACCGTCCGCGAGCAGCAGCTCGGTGGGGACGTCGATGCCCTCGGCGTCGTGCTCGCCGGCGGCCGTCCGGGCGCCGGTGGTGGCGACCACCTCGGCCAGCGCGCCCCAGTGGTCGTGGTGCCGGTGGGTGGTGACCACCGTTTCGAGGTCGTCCCCGACGGTCTCCAGCAGCACCGGCGCGTCGGCGGCCGCGTCGATCAGGAGCTGTTCGTCGGTGGCCCGGCAGCGCAGCAGGTAGGCGTTGTTGTCGTACGGGCCGACGGCGACCTTGGTGATGATCAGGTGGGCCAGCTCCCGCACGTCCGGCGCTCCGCCGACCTTGACCGCTCCGTGGTACGTCATCCGTTCGCTCCCTCTCCAGTGGCTCCTGGGATCATCCTCGCGCCGTCAGCCCATCGGGGGAAGCCGGGGGAGGGTGGTGCCGGGGGCGTGGCGCAGGCCGTCGCCGGTGGAGCGGCCGGAGAGCCACGCGGTCAGCGCGCGGACCGGGCCCTCGACGGTCAGGGCCGGGGTGCCGGTGCCGATCACGGCGCGGTCCTCGGTGTCGTCGGCGACCAGCTCCACGGCGGGCAGGCCGGCCTCCCCGGCCAGCCCCTCGGCGAGCCCGCGGAACCGGGTGACCGCGAACTCCTGCGGCCAGTGCGCCGGGGTGTAGCCGCCGTCCAGGTCGACGTGGTGGAACTCCAGCTCCACCACGCGCTTGCCCGGGATGTCGAAGGCCGGGAAGACGTAGCCGGAGCGGTGCCTGACCCCGACGGCCCAGGCCTCGGGGGCCATCAGCGCGGCGGCGGCCAGGAAGCGCTCGTGGGACTCCCGCAGGTCGGCGAGCTGGACCTCCAGCGGGCGCGGCGCGTCGCGCTCGATGTCCTGGTCGCGGGCCTCGTTGCTGGCGTACTGGGGGACGTCGGTGCCGGTGCGGGCGCCGGTCAGCAGGTTGACCAGGGAGTCGGCGTTGCGGGCGAGGTGGGCCAGCACGTGGCCGCGGGTCCAGCCGGGCAGCGCGGAGGGCTCGGCGAGCGCCTCGGGCTTCAGCTCGGCCGCGGTGTGCAGCAGGTGCCGGGTGCTCTCCTCGACCAGGGACAGGTGCCGGGCGGCGGCCGCGGCGGCGGAGTGCGGGTCGGTCGGCTGCGGGTCGGTCATCGAATCCGCCTTCTGTGACGAGAGGGTGCGTTGCCCGTGGGGGCTTCGCTCGTTGACCAGGTGACGCTACCGCCGGATCCGGGCTCTGAGCAGGGGGTTTTCGGCTATGCGCGCCGTGCGGGTACGGACGGCCCCGGGGTGGCCCTCACTCGTTCGGGTGGTCTCCGCTGGACAGAGTCGATATTCGAACGTCTGAGCTATAGGCTGGCTGCCGCATCCTGGAAGAAGTACAGATACTCACCGCAAGCCCTCTCGCCCCGGAGAAAGGCGCCAGAAGCAGTGGCCGACCGCCTCATCGTCCGCGGTGCTCGCGAGCACAACCTCAAGAACGTCTCGCTCGACCTGCCCCGCGACTCCCTCATCGTCTTCACGGGCCTCTCCGGCTCCGGCAAGTCCTCGCTCGCCTTCGACACGATCTTCGCCGAGGGCCAGCGCCGCTACGTCGAGTCGCTGTCCTCCTACGCCCGCCAGTTCCTCGGGCAGATGGACAAGCCCGACGTGGACTTCATCGAGGGCCTTTCCCCGGCCGTCTCGATCGACCAGAAGTCCACCAACCGCAACCCCCGTTCGACCGTCGGCACCATCACCGAGGTCTACGACTACCTGCGCCTGCTGTTCGCCCGGATCGGCAAGCCGCACTGTCCGCACTGCGGCCGGCCGATCGCCAAGCAGTCGCCGCAGGCGATCGTGGACAAGGTGCTGGAGCTCGCCGAGGGCACCCGCTTCCAGGTGCTGAGCCCGGTGGTGCGCGAGCGCAAGGGCGAGTTCGTCGACCTCTTCGCCGACCTCCAGTCCAAGGGCTACTCCCGTGCCCGCGTCGACGGCGGGACGATCCAGCTCGCCGAGCCGCCGAAGCTCAAGAAGCAGGAGAAGCACACCATCGAGGTGGTGATCGACCGCCTGACCGTCAAGGACAGCGCCAAGCGGCGGCTCACCGACTCGGTGGAAACGGCCCTGCGCCTGTCCGGCGGCATGGTCGTGCTCGACTTCGTCGACCTCCCCGAGGACGACCCGGAGCGCGAGCGGATGTACTCCGAGCACCTCTACTGCCCGTACGACGACGTGTCGTTCGAGGAGCTGGAGCCGCGCTCGTTCTCCTTCAACTCGCCGTTCGGCGCCTGCCCGGACTGCTCGGGCCTGGGCAACCGGATGGAGGTCGACCCGGAGCTGGTCGTGCCCGACGTCGAGCGCTCGCTGGACGAGGGCGCGATCCACCCGTGGTCGGCCGGGCACGCCAAGGAGTACTTCCAGCGCCTGATCGACGCGCTCGCCGGGGAGCTCGGCTTCCGCACCGACATCCCCTGGGCCGGGCTGCCCGCCCGGGCCAGGAAGGCGCTGCTGTACGGGCACAAGCACCAGGTGGAGGTCCGCTACCGCAACCGCTTCGGCCGGGAGCGCTCGTACAGCACCGGCTTCGAGGGCGCGATCCCGTTCATCCAGCGCCGGCACACCGAGGCGGAGAGCGACAGCAGCCGCGAGCGCTTCGAGGGCTACATGCGCGAGGTGCCCTGCCCGACCTGCCAGGGAACCCGGCTCAAGCCGGTGGTGCTCGCGGTCACCGTCGAGGGCAGGTCGATCGCCGACGTCTCCTCGATGTCGATCAGCGACTGCTCCGAGTTCCTGGGCGCGATGAAGCTGAACGCCCGGGACAAGCAGATCGCCGAGCGGGTCCTCAAGGAGGTCAACGAGCGGCTGCGCTTCCTGGTCGACGTCGGCCTGGACTACCTCTCGCTCGACCGCGCGGCCGGCACCCTGTCCGGCGGCGAGGCCCAGCGCATCCGGCTGGCCACCCAGATCGGCTCCGGCCTGGTCGGCGTGCTGTACGTGCTGGACGAGCCGTCCATCGGCCTGCACCAGCGGGACAACCACCGGCTGATCGAGACGCTGGTGCGGCTGCGCGACATCGGCAACACCCTGATCGTCGTCGAGCACGACGAGGACACCATCAAGACCGCGGACTGGGTGGTCGACATCGGCCCGGGCGCCGGCGAGCACGGCGGCAAGGTGGTGCACTCCGGCTCGCTGAAGCAGCTGCTCACCAACAAGGAGTCGCTGACCGGCCAGTACCTCTCCGGCAAGCGGTCCATCCCGATCCCGGCCTCCCGCCGCGAGCGGGACAAGAAGCGCCAGCTGACCGTCCACGGCGCCCGCGAGCACAACCTCAAGGACGTCACGGTCGGCTTCCCGCTGGGCACCTTCACCGCGATCACCGGCGTCTCCGGCTCCGGCAAGTCGACGCTGGTCAACGACATCCTGTACACCCACCTCGCGCGGGAGCTGAACGGCGCCCGCAGCGTGCCCGGCCGGCACACCCGGATCACCGGCACCGACCAGGTGGACAAGGTGGTGCACGTCGACCAGTCGCCGATCGGCCGTACCCCGCGCTCCAACCCGGCCACCTACACCGGCGTGTTCGACCACGTCCGCCGGCTCTTCGCGGAGACGCAGGAGGCCAAGGTCCGCGGCTACCTGCCCGGCCGGTTCTCCTTCAACGTCAAGGGCGGCCGCTGCGAGAACTGCTCGGGCGACGGCACCATCAAGATCGAGATGAACTTCCTGCCGGACGTCTACGTGCCGTGCGAGGTCTGCCACGGCGCCCGGTACAACCGGGAGACGCTGGAGGTCCACTACAAGGGCAGGTCCATCGCCGAGGTGCTGGACATGCCGATCGAGGAGGCCCTGGACTTCTTCGAGGCCGTCCCGGCGATCGCCAGGCACCTGCGCACGCTCAACGACGTCGGCCTCGGCTACGTCCGGCTCGGCCAGTCCGCGCCCACCCTCTCCGGCGGTGAGGCGCAGCGCGTCAAGCTCGCCTCGGAGCTCCAGAAGCGCTCCACCGGGCGGACGGTCTACGTGCTGGACGAGCCCACCACCGGCCTGCACTTCGAGGACATCAGCAAGCTGATCAAGGTGCTCAGCGGGCTGGTGGACAAGGGCAACACGGTGATCGTCATCGAGCACAACCTCGATGTGATCAAGACCGCCGACTGGGTCGTCGACATGGGCCCCGAGGGCGGCGCCGGCGGCGGCACGGTGGTCGCCGAGGGCACCCCGGAGCAGATCGCGGCCGGCCCGGAGAGCCACACCGGCAAGTTCCTGCGGGACATCCTGCCGGCCGACTTCACGGACGCCCCGGTCGCCGCCCCGGCGAAGAGGGCGCCGCGCAAGCGCGCGGCCGCCGCGAAGAAGTAGTCCCGTCCGGCCACCCCGCCGCTCCCCGCCGCCGCACCCCGGGTGGCCCGGGAGCGGCGGGGTGGCGCGGCATAGAATTCCGTGGTCCCTCGCCGCAGCAGCAACCGTAGGAGCACACCGATGTCCGAGGCCCCCGAGACCAGCCCCACCGCCTCCCGCCGCACCCTGCTCTGCGGGGCCGCGGCCGTCCTGGCGGCCGGCGGCACCGTGGCGGTCACCGGGTGCAGCTCCTCGTCCTCCTCCGGCAACAGCGCCCCCAAGGGCCCGGTCGACCTCGGCCCGGCCTCGGCCGTGCCGGAGGGCGGCGGCAAGGTCTACCGCGAGCAGAAGATCGTGGTGACCCAGCCCACCGCCGGCCAGTACAAGGCGTTCAACGCCCGGTGCACCCACGCCGGCTGCCTCGTGGACCAGGTGAAGAACAACCAGATCCAGTGCCCCTGCCACGGCAGCCGCTTCGCCATCACCGACGGCGCAGTGCAGGACGGACCGGCCCCCTCCCCGCTGCCCGCCTACACCGTCACGGTCGAGGGCGGCAACCTCAAGGTGACCCCGAGCTGACCCAGTTGACCGCCTTCCGACCGCCACGGTCCTCCCCGACGATCTCCGCCCCGCGGCCCCGGCCCCACTCGGTACGGTGGACCCATGGCTGACCCGAGCACCTACCGCCCCGCGCCCGGTGCGATCCCGACCTCCCCCGGCGTCTACCGGTTCCGCGACGCCCACGGCCGGGTCATCTACGTCGGAAAGGCCAAGAGCCTGCGGCCGCGCCTGTCGTCGTACTTCCAGGACCTGGCCGGTCTGCACCCGCGCACCGCGACGATGGTCACCACCGCCGCCTCGGTGGAGTGGACCGTGGTCGGCACCGAGGTCGAGGCGCTCCAGCTGGAGTACTCCTGGATCAAGGAGTTCGACCCGCGGTTCAACGTCAAGTACCGCGACGACAAGAGCTATCCGGAACTCGCCGTCACCCTCGACGAGGAGTACCCGCGGGTCCAGGTGATGCGCGGGGCGCACAAGAAGGGCGTGCGCTACTTCGGCCCGTACGGGCACGCCTGGGCGATCCGCGAGACGGTCGACCTGCTGCTGCGCGTCTTCCCCGTCCGCACCTGCTCCAACGGCGTCTTCAAGCGCGCCCGCCAGGTCGGCCGGCCCTGCCTGCTCGGCTACATCGGCAAGTGCGCCGCGCCCTGCGTCGGCAAGGTCTCGGCGGACGAACACCGCGCGCTGGCCGAGGACTTCTGCGACTTCATGGCCGGGCGCACCGGCAACTACCTGCGCCGGCTGGAAGAACAGATGCAGGAGGCCGCCGAGGAACTGGAGTACGAGAAGGCGGCCCGGTTGCGGGACGACATCGGCGCCCTCAAGCGCGCGATGGAGAAGAACGCCATCGTGCTCGCCGACGCCACCGACGCCGACCTGCTGGCCCTCGCCGAGGACGAGCTCGAAGCCGCCGTGCAGATCTTCCACGTCCGCGGCGGCCGGGTGCGCGGCCAGCGCGGCTGGGTCACCGACAAGGTCGAGGACGTCGACACCGCCGGCCTGGTCGAGCACGCCCTCCAGCAGCTCTACGGCGGCGGCGAGTCCGTCCCCCGCGAGGTGCTCGTCCCCGCTCTGCCCGACCCGGCGGAGCCGGTCCGCGAGTGGCTGAGCGGCCTGCGAGGGAGCCAGGTCGACCTGCGCGTCCCCCAGCGGGGCGACAAGAAGGACCTGATGGCCACCGTGCAGCGCAACGCCCAGCAGGCGCTCGCACTGCACAAGACCAAGCGCGCCTCCGACCTCACCACCCGCAGCCGCGCCCTCCAGGAGATCGCCGACGCGCTGGAGCTGGACTCCGTCCCGCTGCGCATCGAGTGCTACGACATCTCCCACCTCCAGGGCGAGGACGTGGTCGCCTCCATGGTCGTCTTCGAGGACGGCCTGGCCCGCAAGAGCGAGTACCGGCGCTTCCAGATCAAGGGCTTCGAGGGCCAGGACGACGTCCGCTCGATGCACGAGGTGATCGGCCGGCGCTTCCGCCGCTACCTCCAGGAGCGAGAGCAGACCGGCGAGTGGGCCGTCCCGGAGGAGGACGACACCGGCACCGGCCCGGGCGGCGGCACCGACCCGGACACCGGCGCCGGCGGCACCCGGGACGAGGACGGCCGCCCCAAGCGCTTCGCCTACCCGCCGCAGCTGCTGGTCGTCGACGGCGGGCAGCCGCAGGTCGCCGCGGCCAAGCGCGCCCTGGACGAGCTCGGCATCGACGACGTCGCGCTGTGCGGCCTGGCCAAGCGCCTGGAGGAGGTCTGGCTGCCCGGCGAGGACGACCCCGTGGTGCTGCCCCGCTCCAGCGAGGGCCTCTACCTGCTCCAGCGGGTCCGCGACGAGGCACACCGCTTCGCGATCAGCTATCAGCGCAACAAGCGTTCCAAGCGACTCACCGCCGGGGAACTGGACTCCGTCCCGGGCCTCGGCGAGACTCGCCGCCGGGCGCTGCTCAAGCACTTCGGCTCGCTGAAGAAGCTCCGGGCCGCCACCGTGGACGAGCTCTGCGAGGTACCCGGCATCGGACGCCGCACCGCGCAGACTGTTGCGGAGGCGTTGTCGTCCCGTACACCCGTCGCACCCGCGGTCAACACCGCGACCGGCGAGATCATCGAGGACGGGGCCGAGCAGGCCGCCGCGCCGGTGGCAGCAGCACCCCAGACCGCACCATCCCAGGAGACGCCATGACGGCCGACGCCGCCCGTCAGCCGGTGTGCCCCGGCCCCGCCCGCCTGCCCGGGCCGGGGAAGGGCGGCCGAGCCGTACGCGTTCTCCCCAGTAGAAAGACCGAGAGCGGGGAACCGAAGTGACCGTGTCAGACGTGGCCGAGAACGCGCCGGAGCTGGTGATCATCTCCGGGATGTCCGGAGCCGGCCGCTCCACCGCGGCCAAGTGCCTGGAGGACCTCGGCTGGTTCGTGGTGGACAACCTGCCGCCGGCCCTGATTCCGACCATGGTCGACCTGGGCGCGCGCTCCCAGGGCAACGTCGCCAGGATCGGCGTGGTCGTGGACGTCCGCGGCCGACAGTTCTTCGACGACCTGCTCACCTCGCTGGACGAGCTGGAGAAGCGCGGGGTCCGGCTCCGGGTCGTCTTCCTGGACTCCTCCGACGAGGCGCTGGTGCGCCGCTTCGAGAGCGTCCGCCGCCCGCACCCGCTGCAGGCCGACGGCCGGATCGTGGACGGCATCGCCCAGGAGCGCGACCTGCTGCGCGACCTGCGCGGCGAGGCCGACCTGGTGATCGACACCTCCAACCTCAACGTGCACCAGCTGCGCGCCAAGCTGGACGCCCAGTTCGCCGACCACGACGAGCCCGAGCTGCGCGCCACCGTGATGTCCTTCGGATTCAAGTACGGCCTGCCGGTCGACGCCGACCTCGTGGTGGACTGCCGCTTCCTGCCCAACCCGCACTGGGTGCCCGAACTGCGGGCCCGCACCGGCACCGACGCGGACGTCGCCGACTACGTCTTCCAGCAGCCCGGAGCCAACGAGTTCCTGGACGGTTACGCCCAGCTCCTGCGCATCATCACCGAGGGATACCGCCGCGAGGGGAAGCGCTACATGACGCTTGCCGTAGGCTGCACCGGTGGCAAGCACCGCAGCGTCGCCATGTCCGAGCGTCTGACCAAGCGTCTCATCGCCGACGGAGTCGAGACGGTGCTCGTCCACCGTGACATGGGACGGGAGTAACCGCCGCCTCCCTGCCGGGCCCGCCGGCGGAGCGGTCGGCGGGCCGAGGAACGCGAGGTGAGTGTGGCGGGATACGTGCCCGGGCGACAGCCGCAGAGCAGGACCGGTGACCGGGCGGGCAGCCCGGCCCGGCCCACGGCGCCGGGCCGTCCGCGCAGCAGTCCCGCCCGCGCCAATCCGGCGCCCAGGATCACCGCGCTCGGCGGCGGGCAGGGCCTGTCGGCCTCGCTGTCGGCGCTGCGCCGGCTCACCAGCGACCTCACCGCCGTGGTCACCGTCGCCGACGACGGCGGCTCCAGCGGCCGGCTGCGCGAGGAACTGGGCGTGCTGCCCCCGGGCGACCTGCGCAAGGCGCTGGCCGCGCTGTGCGGGGACGACGACTGGGGCCGCACCTGGTCCGAGGTGATCCAGCAGCGCTTCACCGGCAACGGCGAGCTCGGCGGCCACGCGGTGGGCAACCTGCTGATCGTCGCGCTCTGGGAGAAGCTGGGCGACCCGGTGGCGGCACTGGACTGGGTCGGCCGGCTGCTCAACGTGCAGGGCCGGGTGCTGCCGATGTCGGCGGTGCCGCTGGACATCGAGGCGACCGTCCGCGGCCACGACCCGCTGCGGCCCGGCGAGGTCACGGCCGTGCGCGGCCAGGCCGACGTCGCGGTGACCCCGGGCACCGTGCAGTCGATCCGGCTGCTGCCGGACGAGCCGCCCGCCGTCCCGGAGGCGGTCACCGCCGTCCGGGAGGCGGACTGGGTGGTGCTCGGCCCCGGCTCCTGGTTCACCAGCGTGCTGCCGCACCTGCTGGTGCCCGAGCTGGCCGCGGCGCTCACCGAGACCCGCGCCCGCCGCCTGCTCACCCTGAACCTGGCCCCCCAGCCGGGGGAGACCGAGGGCTTCACGCCGCAGCGTCACCTGGAGGTCATCGCCGACCACGCTCCGGACCTCGCCGTGGATGCGATCCTGGTGGACGAGCGCGCCGTCACCGGCGGGGCCTTCGGCCAGGCCGACCTGGACGGACTGGAGAAGGCCGCCGAACGGATGGGAGCGGCTCTGGTGCTCGGCTCGGTGGCCCGCGCCGACGGGACGCCGCGACACGACCCCGAGCTGTTGGCGGCAGCGTACGACCGGATTTTCCGGACACATGGAAGGATCGGGCCATGGCGATGACTCCAGCGGTGAAGGACGAGATCAGCCGGCTCCCGGTCACCCGGGCCTGCTGTCGCAAGGCGGAGGTGTCGGCGATCCTGCGGTTCGCGGGCGGGCTGCACATCGTGAGCGGCCGCATCGTGATCGAGGCGGAGCTGGACACCGGAGCGGCGGCACGACGGCTGCGCAAGGACCTGCTGGAGATCTTCGGGCACTCCTCGGACCTGGTGGTGATGGCCCCCGGCGGACTGCGCCGGGGGAGCCGCTTCGTGGTCCGGGTGGTCAAGGACGGCGAGCTGCTGGCGCGCCAGACCGGGCTCGTGGACGGCCGCGGCCGTCCGATCCGGGGCCTGCCCCCGGCGGTCGTCTCCGGGGCCACCTGCGATGCCGAGGCGGCCTGGCGCGGGGCCTTCCTGGCGCACGGCTCGCTCACCGAGCCGGGCCGCTCCTCCTCGCTGGAGATCACCTGCCCCGGCTCGGAGGCCGCCCTCGCCCTGGTCGGCGCCGCCCGCCGGCTCGGCATCCCGGCCAAGGCCCGCGAGGTGCGCGGCGTCGACCGGGTGGTGATCCGCGACGGCGACGCGATCGGCGCCCTGCTGACCCGGCTCGGTGCGCACGAGTCGGTGCTCGCCTGGGAGGAGCGCCGGATGCGGCGCGAGGTGCGCGCCACCGCCAACCGGCTGGCCAACTTCGACGACGCCAACCTGCGCCGCTCGGCCCGCGCCGCGGTGGCGGCCGGCGCCCGGGTGGCCCGCGCGCTGGAGATCCTCGGCGACGAGGTGCCCGAGCACCTGGCCGCGGCCGGCCAGCTGCGGATGCAGCACAAGCAGGCCTCGCTGGAGGAGCTGGGCGCGCTCGCCGACCCGCCGCTGACCAAGGACGCGGTGGCCGGGCGGATCCGCCGCCTGCTGGCGATGGCCGACAAGCGGGCCTCCGAGCTCGGCCTGCCGAGCACCGAGGCCAGCCTCACCGACGAGATGGCGATGAACTGACGCCAACGCCAACGCTCACGCTCCGTGATCACGACAGGCCGGTGCCCGGACTTCCGGGCGCCGGCCGCGGTCGTTTCCGGACAGCCGCGACACTCCCGAATTGGTAGAGACCACTGACCTGGGACCAACTGCCCGGCGGGCCAGGGCCGGACGGCCTGAAATGGGGTTTGGGGCACGCCACGCCCGGTCTCACCAGGCGGCGCGATGTGCCGTCCCAGGCCCCGGAGGGGTAGGGTCATAGGCGGTCGGGGACTTCCCAAATCTCATCCCGCCGGGCCTCGCGCCCGGCGTACCTAACGAGGAGATCGGTTCGTGACGATCCGGGTAGGCATCAACGGCTTCGGCCGCATCGGCCGCAACTTCTTCCGCGCGGTCAAGGCCCAGGGCGCGGACATCGAGATCGTCGGTGTCAACGACCTCACCGACACGAAGACCCTGGCTCACCTGCTCAAGTACGACACCACCCTGGGTACCCTCCAGGCCGAGGTCTCGCACACCGAGGACAGCATCACCGTCGACGGCCACACCTTCAAGGTGACCGCCGAGCGTGACCCCGCGAACCTTCCGTGGGCCGCCCTGGGCGCCGACATCGTCGTCGAGTCCACCGGCATCTTCACCAAGGCCGAGGCCGCGAAGAAGCACCTCGCCGCCGGCGCGAAGAAGGTCATCATCTCGGCGCCCGCCACCGACGAGGACGTCACCATCGTCCTGGGTGTCAACGACGAGAAGTACGACGCCGCCAACCACCACATCATCTCCAACGCCTCCTGCACCACCAACTGTGTGGCGCCGATGGCGAAGGTGCTGAACGAGAGCTTCGGCATCGTCAAGGGTCTGATGACCACCGTCCACGCGTTCACCAACGACCAGGTGACCCTGGACTTCCCGCACAAGGACCTGCGCCGTGCTCGTGCGGCCTCGCAGAACATCATCCCGACCTCGACCGGTGCCGCCAAGGCGACCGCCCTGGTCCTGCCGGAGCTGAAGGGCAAGCTGGACGG
This sequence comes from Kitasatospora sp. NPDC054795, assembly GCF_053611565.1. NCBI lineage: Bacteria > Bacillati > Actinomycetota > Actinomycetes > Kitasatosporales > Streptomycetaceae > Kitasatospora > Kitasatospora sp. NPDC054795. Next base: position 116,339 of record NZ_JBSHAP010000008.1, on the reverse strand, counting down.
CACCTCGCTGCGCGTCCCGGTCCCGACCGGCTCCATCACCGACCTGGTCGTCACCCTGGAGCGCGAGGTCACCAAGGACGAGGTCAACGCCGCCTTCCAGAAGGCCGCGCAGGAGGGCCCGCTCAAGGGCATCCTGGCCTACACCGAGGACCCGATCGTCTCCTCGGACATCGTGAACGACCCGGCCTCGTGCATCTTCGACAGCCAGCTCACCATGGTCCAGGGCAACCAGGTCAAGGTGCTCGGCTGGTACGACAACGAGTGGGGCTACTCGAACCGCGTCGTCGACCTGGTCACCCTCGTCGGCGGGCAGCTCTGACGTTGCGGGAGCTGACGTGATGTAGGGGCGAGGGCCCGGACGGCGTACGGTGCCGACCGGGCCCTCGTTCCGCGCTCAAGGACTTCTCAGGCGGCCCCTGCGCCGTGCCGCCTCACTGCGCATCAACCATCTCCCCAGGAGAAACCGAATCCCCGTGAAGACCATCGAAGAGCTCATCGAAGCCGGTGTCGAAGGCAAGCGCGTCTTCGTGCGCGCCGACCTGAACGTGCCGCTGGACGGCGACACGATCACCGACGACGGCCGCATCCGCGCCGTCGCGCCGACCATCGCCAAGCTGGCCGCGGCCGGTGCGAAGGTCGTCGTCGCCTCGCACCTCGGCCGCCCCAAGGGCGAGCCGGAGTCGCGGTTCTCGCTCGCCCCGGTGGCCGGGCGCCTCGGCGAGATCCTCGGCAAGGACGTCGCCTTCGCCACCGACACCGTCGGCGACAGCGCCGAGGCCACCGCCGCCGCGCTGGCGAACGGCGAGGTCGCGCTGCTGGAGAACCTGCGCTTCAACGCGGGTGAGACCAGCAAGGACGACGCCGAGCGCAAGGCCTTCGCCGAGCAGCTGGCCGCGCTGGCCGACCTGTACGTGGGCGACGGCTTCGGCGCCGTGCACCGCAAGCACGCCTCGGTGTTCGACCTGCCGGCCCTGCTGCCGCACGCCGCCGGCGACCTGATCGCCACCGAGGTCGGCGTGCTGAAGAAGCTCACCGAGGACGTCGCCCGCCCGTATGTCGTCGTGCTCGGGGGCGCCAAGGTCTCCGACAAGCTCGGCGTGATCGACAACCTGCTGGAGAAGGCCGACCGGATCCTGATCGGCGGCGGCATGGCGTACACCTTCCTCAAGGCCAAGGGCCACGAGGTCGGCATCTCGCTGCTGCAGGCCGACCAGGTCCCGGTCTGCCTGGAGTACCTGGCCCGGGCCGAGCAGCGGGGCGTCGAGTTCGTGCTGCCGACGGACGTCCTGGTCTCCGCCGAGTTCCCGGACCTCAAGACCAAGGCCCCGGCGAACCCCACGACCGTCGATGCCGATGCCATCCCGGCCGACCAGGAGGGCCTGGACATCGGCCCGAAGACCCGCGAGCTGTACGCGGCCAAGCTGGCCGACGCGGGCACGGTGTTCTGGAACGGCCCGATGGGCGTCTTCGAGCACCCGGACTACGCGAACGGCACCAAGGCCGTCGCGCAGGCCCTGCTCGACAGCGACGCGTTCACCGTGGTCGGCGGCGGCGACTCCGCCGCGGCCGTCCGCATCCTGGGCTTCGACGAGAACGCCTTTGGACACATTTCGACCGGCGGCGGCGCCAGCCTCGAGTACCTGGAGGGCAAGACCCTCCCCGGTCTCGCCGCACTGGAGGACTGACACACATGACCGACCGTCTCCCGCTGATGGCGGGCAACTGGAAGATGAACCTCAACCACCTTGAGGCCATCCAGCACACCCAGAAGCTGGCCTTCGCGCTGGCCGACAAGGACTACGAGGCCGTCGAGGTCGCCGTCCTGGTGCCGTTCACCGATCTGCGCTCGGTGCAGACCCTGGTCTTCGGCGACAAGCTGAAGATCAAGTACGGCTCGCAGGACATCTCGCAGCACGACGGCGGGGCCTACACCGGCGAGGTCTCCGGCCCGATGCTGGCCAAGCTCCAGTGCACCTACGCGGTGATCGGCCACTCCGAGCGCCGCCAGTACCACGGCGAGAACGAGGAGATCGTCAACGCCAAGGTGAAGGCCGCCTACCGGGCCGGGGTCACCCCGATCCTGTGCGTCGGCGAGCCGCTGGAGATCCGCAAGGCCGGCACCCACGTCGAGTACACCCTGGCCCAGCTGGACGGCGGCCTGGCCGACGTCCCGGCCCACCAGGCCGAGTCGATCGTGGTCGCCTACGAGCCGGTCTGGGCGATCGGCACCGGCGAGGTGGCCACCCCGGAGGACGCGCAGGAGGTCTGCGCCGCCATCCGCAAGCGGATCGCCGAGCTGTACGACGCCGAGCTGGCCGGCAAGGTCCGGGTGCTGTACGGCGGTTCGGTGAAGTCGTCGAGCGCGGCCGGTCTGATGGCCAAGCCCGACATCGACGGCGGCCTGGTCGGCGGTGCCTCGCTGGACGCCGACGAGTTCGTCAAGATCGTGCGCTACCGTGAGCAGGCAGTAGGCTAACGCCGCCGCAGCAACGTAGGCTTTGGGGCCGGACCGCCGTACGCGGCCCGGCCCCTTCGCCGAAGATACGAGAGAGTTGGTCCCGTCGTGGTTCTCGGGTTCTCGATTGCCCTGATCATCTTCAGTCTTCTGATGATCCTGCTGGTGCTGCTGCACAAGGGGAAGGGCGGCGGCCTGTCGGACATGTTCGGCGGTGGCGCGATGTCCACCGGCGGCGGTTCGGCGGTGGCCGAGCGCAACCTGGACCGCATCACCATCGTGGTCGGCGTGGGATGGTTCGCGTCCATCATCGTCCTCGGCCTGCTGATGAAGACCTCGGTCTGACGTATCCCTGACGCCCCGTCGCCCGAGCGCCTATCCTGGGACGGTCGGGTGCGGAGGCGATGGTGGCGGATGCTTAACTCCTGCTTACACTAGGACGACTTTCGCCACCGACGCGCACCGCGGCGGGTCGGCGCACCAGTACGCAGGGAGTCAGACCGTGGCAAGTGGCAATGCCATCCGTGGCAGCAGGGTCGGGGCCGGCCCGATGGGCGAGGCGGAGCGCGGCGAGTCCGCCCCGCGCAACCGGATCTCCTTCTGGTGCGCGAACAAGCACGAGACCCGTCCCAGCTTCGCCGCCGAAGCGGCGATCCCGGAGACCTGGGACTGCCCGCGCTGCGGCTTCCCCGCGGGGCAGGACCAGCACAACCCGCCGGCGCCCTCGCGCAACGAGCCCTACAAGACCCACCTCGCCTACGTCCGTGAGCGGCGCACCGACGCCGACGGCGAGGCGATCCTGGCCGAGGCGCTGGCGAAGCTCCGCGGCGAGATCTGAGCCCGTCGCAACGGTCCGAACGCAACGGCGAACAGCACGAAGGGCGCCACCGTCGAGTGACGGTGGCGCCCATAGGCATCGGCGGGGCGGCGACGCGGAGGCCCGCGGGTAGAGCCGGTA
>NZ_JBSHAP010000008.1:47663-112916 GCF_053611565.1 Kitasatospora sp. NPDC054795 | reverse complement strand
CCGGGGGGGGGGCGCCGCCCCGGGGGCTTCGCGGCCCCGGCCGCCCGGGCCCCACCGCCCCGCCCCCCCCCCCCCGGGGCCCCCCCGGCGCGGGCGGGGGGCCCCCTTCGGCATCGCCGGGCCGGCTACGCGGAGGCCGGCGGGTAGAGCTGCGGCGGGATCCGCTCCGCGGCGGCGCGGTCCAGCAGCCACAGGGTGCGGCCGCGGCCGTACGCGCCGGAGGCGGGCGCCTGGAGCTCGCCCGGGCCGGACAGGGCCAGCGCGACCGCGCCCGCCTTGTCCTCCCCGGCGGCCAGCAGCCAGACCTCGCGGGCGGTGCGGATCGCCGGGAGGGTGAGCGAGATCCGGGTCGGCGGGGGCTTGGGGGCCCCGCGCACGCCGACCACGGTCAGCTCGGTCTCCCGCACGCCCGGGTGCTCGGGGAAGAGCGAGGCGACGTGGGTGTCCGGGCCGACGCCGAGCAGCAGCACGTCGAAGGCCGGGACGCCGAGCCGGTCGCCCGGGCCGGCCGCCTTCGCCAACTCCTCGGCGTAGCGGGCGGCGGCGGCCTCCACGTCCGAGCCGTCCACCCCGTCCGAGGCGGGCATCTCGTGCACCCGCGCCGGGTCGAGCGGGACGGCGTCCAGCAGTTCGGCGCGCGCCTGGACGGCGTTGCGCTCCGGGTCGGCGGCGGGCAGGAAGCGCTCGTCGCCCCACCAGAGGTCCAGCCGGCCCCAGTCGACCGCGTCGCGCGCCGGGGAGGCGGCGATCGCGGCCAGCAGGGCGTTGCCGTTGCGGCCGCCGGTGAGCACCACCGAGGCGCTGCCGCGGGCGGCCTGGGCGTCCACGATCCGGGTGATCAGCCGGGCCGCGGCCGCCTGGGCCATCAGCTCCTTGTCCCGGTGGACGACGAGCTGGGGGGTCGCGTTGGTCATGCGCCGTCCTTGCCTGCGCGCTTGCCGGCGGCCTTCCGGGCGGGCTTCCGGTCCGCCGTCCCGGCGGTCACCCGGTCCGGGTTGGCCACGGCGGCCTCGGCGGCCTCCTCGACGGCGTCCTCGGCGACCTCCCGGGCTACCCTCTCCGCCGCCGCGGTCTCGGCGTTGGCCGGCTCGTGCAGCTGGTCGACGGGCGTGCGCACGGCCGTCGCGTAGATGTCGTCCGGGTCCAGGCGGCGCAGCTCCTCGGCGATCAGCTCCGAGGTCTCGCGCCGCTTGAGCGCCACCTGGCGGTCCGGCGAGCCGGGCATGGAGAGCGTGCCCAGCAGGCCGTCCGGGCGGTCCAGGGTGATGTCCCCGTCCTTGGTGCGCAGGTGCACCGCGGTGATGCCGGGGCCGTTGGTGACGACCCGCTCGACCGGCACGTGCAGCCGGTTGGTCAGCCAGAGGCCGAGCAGTTCGACGCTGGGGTTGTAGGACTCGCCCTCGACCACCGCGGAGACGATCGTGGACGGCCGCTGGTCCAGCGCGGCGGCCAGCATCGAGCGCCAGCCGGTGACCCGGGTCCAGGCCAGGTCGGTGTCGCCCGGGGTGTAGCTCTGCGCGCGCTGGGCGAGCTGGCCGACCGGGGACTCGGCGGTGACGGCGTCGGTGATCCGGCGCTGGGCGATCGAGCCCAGCGGGTCCTGCGCCGGGTGCAGCGGCGCATTGTCCGGCCACCAGACGACGGTTGGGGCGTCCGGCAGCAGCAGCGGCAGGACCACCGACTGGGCGTGCGCGGCGAGTTCGCCGTGCATCCGCAGGACGACCGTCTCGCCGGAGCCGGCGTCCGAGCCGACCAGGATCTCGGCGTCCAGCCGGGTCTCGGCGCGGGCCCGGGGCGAGCGCCCGGCGCGCTTGATCACCGCGAGGGTGCGCATCGGGTGCTCGCGGGAGGCGTCGTTGGCGGCCTTGAGGGCGTCGTAGGCGCTGCCCTCGTCGGTCACGATCACCAGGGTGAGCACCATGCCGGCGGCGCCGGAACCGCGGGCCCGGCGCGCCTCCATCAGCGCGGCGTTGATCTTGCTGGACGTCGTGTTGGTGAGGTCGATCTTCATGGCCGGCGCCAGCTCCTGCCGTCTCGTGCGAGCATCTCGTCCGCCTCGACCGGGCCCCAGGTCCCCGCCGCGTACTGGGCGGGCTTGCCGTGGGTGTCCCAGTACTTCTCGATCGGGTCGAGGATCTGCCAGGAGAGCTCGACCTCCTGGTGGCGCGGGAACAGGTTGGCGTCGCCGAGCAGCACGTCGAGGATGAGCCGCTCGTACGCCTCCGGGCTGGACTCGGTGAAGGACTCGCCGTAGGCGAAGTCCATCGTCACGTCCCGGACCTCGAAGGAGGTGCCCGGCACCTTGGAGCCGAACCGCACGGTAACGCCCTCGTCCGGCTGGACCCGGATGACCAGGGCGTTCTGCCCCAGCTCCTCGGTCGCGTAGGAGTCGAACGGCAGGTACGGGGCGCGCTGGAAGACGACCGCGATCTCGGTGACCCGGCGGCCCAGGCGCTTGCCGGTCCGCAGGTAGAACGGGACGCCCGCCCAGCGGCGGTTGTTGATCTCCAGCTTGATGGCCGCGTAGGTGTCGGTCTTGGAGTCCGGGTCGATCCCGTCCTCGTCCAGGTAGCCGACGACCTCCTCGCCGCCCTGCCAGCCGGACGCGTACTGGCCGCGCACGGTGTGCCGGCCGAGGTCGGCCGGGAGCTTGACGGCGCTGAGCACCTTGAGCTTCTCGGCCACCAGCGCCTTGGGGTGGAAGGACGCCGGCTCCTCGATGGCGGTGAGCGCCATCAGCTGGAGCAGGTGGTTCTGGATCACGTCACGGGCGGAGCCGATGCCGTCGTAGTAGCCGGCCCGGCCGCCGATGCCGATGTCCTCGGCCATGGTGATCTGCACGTGGTCGACGTACGACCGGTTCCAGATCGGCTCGAACATCTGGTTGGCGAAGCGCAGCGCCAGGATGTTCTGGACCGTCTCCTTGCCCAGGTAGTGGTCGATCCGGAAGACCTCGTCCCGGGGGAAGACCTCGTGGACGACCTTGTTGAGCTCCTGTGCGCTCTCCAGGTCGTGGCCGAAGGGCTTCTCGATGACCGCGCGGCGCCAGGAGGTCCTGCCGGTCCCCTCCTGCCCGTTGGCGGGCGAGGAGGGCGGGTCGGCCAGGCCGTGCTTCTTGAGCTGCTGGACGACGGTGGGGAAGAACTTCGGCGGGACGGACAGGTAGAAGGCGAAGTTGCCGCCGGTGCCCTGGGCCTTGTCCAGCTCCTCGATGGTCTCGCGCAGCTTGTCGAAGGCGTCGTCGTCGTCGAAGGTCCCGTGGACGAAGCGCATGCCCTTGGCGAGCTGCTGCCAGACCTCCTCCCGGAACGGGGTGCGGGCGTGGTCCCGGACGGCGTCGTGGACCTCCTTGGCGAAGTCCTCGTCGTCCCACTCGCGGCGGGCGAAGCCGACGAGGGAGAAGCCCGGCGGAAGCAGACCGCGGTTGGCCAGGTCGTAGATGGCCGGCATCAGCTTCTTGCGGGACAGGTCGCCGGTGACCCCGAAGATGACCAGACCGGACGGCCCCGCGATGCGCGGGAGCCGTCGGTCGGAGGGGTCACGAAGCGGGTTGACGGGGGTGGGCGGGAGATCGTCCGCGTCCGATTCCGGTGTCAACTCGGGGAAATCAGTGCTCACTTGATGGGCTCCGCTTTCGTGCGCTGGCTGTGAGCAGGGGTCACTTCTCGTCGGCGAAGGAGGCGAGCGAGGCGGTGACGGTGTCGAGCAGCTCGTTCCAGGACTGCTCGAACTTCTCGACGCCCTCGTCCTCGAGCAGCTGGACGACGTCGTTGTAGTCCACGCCGGCCGCGGCGATCGCGTCCAGCACGGCCTTGGCGTCGGCGTAGTTGGGGACGATGGTGTTGCCGGTGACCACGCCGTGGTCGCCGGTGGCCTCCAGGGTGGCCTCGGGCATCGTGTTGACGGTGCCGGGGGCGACCAGCTCGGTGACGTACAGCGTGTCCGGCAGAGCCGGGTCCTTGACGCCGGTCGAGGCCCACAGCGGGCGCTGCGGCTTGGCGCCGGCGGCCTCCAGGGCGCTCCAGCGGGCGCTGCCGGCGGTCTTGCCGTCGACGCTGCCGAAGACCTCCTCGTACGCCTGGTAGGCGAGGCGGGCGTTGGCCAGCGCGGCCTTGGAGCGCAGGTTCCTGGCCTCGCCGCCGATCTTGTCCAGGCGCTTGTCGATCTCGGTGTCCACGCGGGAGACGAAGAAGGAGGCGACCGACTCGATCTGGGAGAGGTCCAGGCCCTTGGCCTTGGCGGCCTCCAGGCCGGTCAGGTAGGCGTCGATGACGGCCTTGTAGCGCTCCAGCGAGAAGATCAGCGTGACGTTGACGCTGATGCCCTTGCCGATGACCTCGGCGATCGCGGGCAGGCCGGCCTTGGTGGCGGGGATCTTGATGAAGACGTTCGGGCGGTCGACCAGCCACCACAGCTGCTTGGCCTCGGCCACGGTGGTGGCGGTCTCGTGCGCCAGGCGCGGGTCGACCTCGATGGAGACCCGGCCGTCGCGGCCGTTGGAGGCGTCGTAGACCGGGCGCAGCACGTCGGCCGCGTCGCGCACGTCCGAGGTGGTGATCATGCGGATCGCCTCGTCGGTGGTGACCTTGCGGACGGCGAGGTCGCGCAGCTGGCCGTCGTAGGAGTCGTCCCCGGAGCCGGCGATGGCCTTCTGGAAGATGGTGGGGTTGGTGGTCACGCCCACCACGTGCTTGTTCTGCACCAGTTCGGCCAGGTTGCCGGAGTTCAGCCGCTTGCGGCTGAGGTCGTCCAGCCAGATCGCAACGCCTTCGTCGCTGAGGCGCTTCAGTGCGTCAGTCATGGTGCTTCAGTCCCTTTGTTCTTCTGCTTCGTGGGGTGGTCGAAGGGCCGGGGCGCCGATGTGCGGTCGGCGGCCCCGGCCGGGTGCCGCTAGCGGTTGACGGCCTCGAGGGAGCGCAGGGCGTTGTGGGCCTCGGCCACCACGCGCTCGGAGGTGATGCCGAACTCCTCGAAGAGCACCTTGTAGTCGGCGGAGGCGCCGAAGTGCTCCAGCGAGACGATCCGGCCGTGGTCGCCGACCAGTTCGCGCCAGCCCTGGGCGATGCCGGCCTCGACCGAGACGCGGGCCTTGACCGACGGCGGCAGCACGCTGTCGCGGTAGGCCTGGTCCTGCTCCTGGAACCACTCGAAGGACGGGACCGAGACCACGCGGGTGGCGATGCCCTCGGCCTCCAGCACCTCGCGGGCCTGGACGGCCAGCTGGACCTCGGAGCCGGTGCCCAGCAGGATCACCTGCGGGTCGCCGGTGGAGGCCTCGGCCAGCACGTAGGCGCCCTTGGCGGTGCCCTCGGCGGAGGCGAAGACCTCGCGGTCGAAGGTCGGGACGTTCTGGCGGGTCAGCGCGAGGCCGACCGGGCCGGGGTGGCTGGTCTGGCGCTCGATGAGGGTGCGCCAGGCGACGGCCGTCTCGTTGGCGTCGGCCGGGCGGACCATGGCCAGGCCCGGGATGGCGCGCAGCGAGGCCATGTGCTCGACCGGCTGGTGGGTCGGGCCGTCCTCGCCGAGGCCGATCGAGTCGTGCGTCCAGACGTAGGTGACCGGCAGCTTCATCAGCGCGGCCAGGCGGACGGCCGGGCGCATGTAGTCGGCGAAGACCAGGAAGGTGCCGCCGTACACGCGGGTCCTGCCGTGCAGGGCGATGCCGTTCATGGTCGAGCCCATGGCGTGCTCGCGGATGCCGAAGTGGATCGTCCGGCCGTACGGGCTCGCCGACTTCAGCGGGTTGCCCTCGGGGAGGAAGGAGCTGTCCTCGTCGATGGTGGTGAGGTTGGACTCCGCGAGGTCGGCCGAGCCGCCCCACAGCTCCGGGATCACCGCGCCGAGCGCCTTGAGGGTCTCGCCGGAGGCCTTGCGGGTGGCGACGTCCTTGCCGGCCGGGAAGGAGGGGACGGCCTTCTTCCAGCCCTCGGGCAGCTCGCCGGCCTGGATGCGGTCGAACTCGGCGGCCCGGTGCGCGTCGGCGGCGCGCCAGGCGTCGAAGCCCTGCTGCCACTGGTCGCGGGCGGCCTTGCCGCGCTTGATGACCAGCCGGGCGTGCTCGATGACCTGGTCGCTGACCTCGAAGGTCTTCTCCGGGTCGAAGCCCAGGACCTTCTTGGTGGCGGCGATCTCGGCGGCGCCGAGCGCGGAGCCGTGCGCCTTGGCGGTGTTCTGGGCGTCCGGGGCCGGCCAGGCGATGATCGTGCGCATCGCGATCAGCGACGGGCGGGCGGTCTCGGCCTTGGCGGCGGCCAGCGCACCGGCGAGGGCCTCGACGTCGATGTCGCCGTTGGCCTTCGGGGTGACGCGCTGCACATGCCAGCCGTACGCCTCGTAGCGCTTGAGGACGTCCTCGGAGAAGGCCGTCTCGGTGTCGCCCTCGATCGAGATGTGGTTGTCGTCGTACAGCGCGACCAGGTTGCCCAGCTTCTGGTGGCCGGCCAGCGAGGAGGCCTCGGCGGAGATGCCCTCCTCCAGGTCGCCGTCGGAGACGATGGCCCAGACGGTGTGGTCGAAGGGGGACTCCCCGGCCGCCGTCTCCGGGTCGAACAGGCCGCGCTCGTAGCGGGCGGCCATCGCCATGCCGACCGCGTTGGCGATGCCCTGGCCGAGCGGGCCGGTGGTGGTCTCCACGCCGGCGGTGTGGCCGTGCTCGGGGTGCCCCGGGGTGCGGCTGCCGGCCACGCGGAAGGCCTTGAGGTCGTCCAGCTCCAGGCCGTAGCCCGAGAAGTACAGCTGGGTGTAGAGCGTCAGGCTGGTGTGCCCGGGGGAGAGGACGAAGCGGTCGCGCCCGACCCAGGACGGGTCCGTCGGGTCGTGGCGCAGGAATCGCTGGAAGATCAGGTACGCGGCCGGGGCCAGCGACATGGCCGTCCCGGGATGTCCGTTGCCGACCTTCTGGACAGCGTCCATGGCCAGGACCCGCGCGGTGTCAACCGTGCGCTCGTCCAGATCGGTCCACTCGAATGCGTTCGTCGGCGCAGTGCTCACCCTGTCTCAGGGCTCCTTCCATTGTGAAGAGTGACCCCGTGAATGGGGACCGGGTCGGCCACGGCGCTGTGGTCCCGACGCTGGGTGGTGCCGGTCACGGAGGGTAGATCCCGCTTCTGCGTGCGAGCCTACCGTCCGGGTCGGGGCTCACCCTCCGTGCTGGGACAACCGGCAATTCCCCCTGCAGATTCCCACCGGGAACGCCGGGAGGGATTTGTCCCAGACTCTCCCGAATCGCGGCTTCACGCCGCCCCGGTGGTCAGGACGGGCTAGCGGACCTCCCCGGAGGCCTCCGAGGGCGTCGCCCGGGCGGTTCACCCGGGGGTGTGCGTTCCGCCTCGCCGGGGGACCCCGGAGCCGGATGCGATATATGGAACGTCTATGGTGTCGTGGTACGCGCAGAGCGGACGATTCGGGACCCTTCGTTCCTGTGGACGCCTGCGAGGATTCATCTTCAGTTGGGGTGTTAGTGACCGCCGTCGAAACCCGTCCCGCCGGGGTCACCGGGGCGACTCCTGCGCACCGGCCGTTCGGGGCCCGTGTCGGCGCGTTCGTCGCACTGACCAAGCCGCGGATCATCGAGCTGCTGCTGATGAGCACCGTGCCGGTGATGTTCCTGGCTCAACAGGGCGTGCCGAACATGCTGCTGGTGCTGAAGGTCGTCATCGGCGGCTACCTCTCGGCCGGCGGCGCCAACGCCCTCAACATGTACATCGACCGGGACATCGACGCGATCATGTCGCGCACCGAGCGGCGGCCGATCGTCACCGGGATGGTGTCGCCGCGCGAGGCGCTGGTGTTCGGCGTCGTGCTCGCGGTCGTCTCGACCCTGCTGCTGGGCTTCGGGGTCAACTGGCTGTCGGCCGGGCTGGCGCTGGGCGCGCTGCTGTTCTACGTGTTCGTCTACACGCTGGGGCTCAAGCGGCGCACCTCGCAGAACATCGTCTGGGGCGGCATCGCCGGCTGCATGCCGGTGCTGGTCGGCTGGTCCTCGGTGACCAACTCGATGTCCTGGGCCGCGGTGGTGCTGTTCCTGGTGGTGTTCTTCTGGACGCCGCCGCACACCTGGGTGCTGTCGATGAAGGTCCGCGACGACTACGCGCGGGCCGGCGTGCCGATGCTGCCGGTGATCAAGGGCAACGTGGCGGTCGGCAAGCAGGTCGTCATCTACTCCTGGGTGATGGTGGCGGTCTCGCTGGCGCTCTGGCCGCTGGGACACATGAGCTGGCTGTACCCGGTCGTCGCGGTGCTGCTGGGCGCGGCCTGGCTGCGCGAGGCGCACGCGCTGTACGGGCGGGCCAAGGCCGGGATCGTGGGCGCGAAGCTCAAGGAGATGCGGCTGTTCCACTGGTCGATCACCTACCTGTCGCTGCTGATGGTGGTCTGCGCGATCGACCCGTTCGTCAAGTAGGCCTCATCGCGAAGGAGCCCCGGTCCGTTCGGACCGGGGCTCCTTCGCGTGCCGGGGGAGGGTTCAGCGGGAGGGCAGTTCGGACGGGCCGACGTGGTCGTCCAGCCAGTCCCGCAGCGGCTGGGAGGCGTGCAGGAAGCCGGTGATCCGGGTGTGGGCGGCGCGGGTGCCCAGCCACTTCGCGGGCTCCCACTCCTGCCAGGCCACCAGGCCCTTGTGGCGCAGCAGGACGATCCTGGGGTGGTCCTTGGGGTAGCCGCGCGGGGCCGACTTGAGGGAGTCCCGGCCCACCACCAGCGGGCCCTGCTGCTCCACCCGGGCGATCACCCGCTCCAGCTCCGCGCCGGTGACGTCCTCCGCGACGGCGGCGCGGTAGCGCTCCAGCTGGTCCGGGGCGAGCTGGTAGAAGCCGTTGCCGCAGGCCAGCCCGTCGGCGGAGAGCTGGATGTAGCCGCCGCTCTCCAGATGGGCGCCGATGTGGGTCTTGTACGGGGACTTGTCGGCGCTGAACCGGACGTCGCGGTTGGGCCGGAAGATCTTCCCCGGCCCGAACTCCGGCTCCAGTTCGGCGAGCAGCAGCTCCATCGGGGCCCGGACGACGCCGTCGTAGAGGTTCTTGTGGGCCTGCCAGAAGGTCTTGGAGTTGTCGGCTTCCAGGTGCTCGTAGAAGTCGAGCGCCTCGGCCGGCCAGCCGGAGAAGGTCACTCCTCCAGTATGTGGCCCGGTGCACAGGGTGCTCCCGTCGCCAGCGGCGCTACCGGTGGGTAGCATGCGGGCATGAGCAGCGTTGAGACCGCCACCGCGCCGGACGCCCGTACCGAGCGCCGTGCCAAGCGCATCGCCAAGCACCTGACCAGCTTCGCCCGCGAGCACGGCGGCAGTGCCGACGCGGTCGTCGAGTACGTCGGCTCCGTGGCCACCCGGATCGTCGTGGTGGGCGCGGACGGCGCCTGGGGCGACCAGGTGGCCCCCAGCTACGCCGTCGGCCGCCGGGCCGCGGAGCTGGCCGGGCTGACCCTGCACGAGGACTTCGAGGGCGAGCTGGGCCTCAAGGTGAAGACCGGCCCGTACGAGTGGAAGCGCATGGCCGGCATCCAGATCTGACCGGCATCCCGGTACGACGAACGGCCCGGTTCCTCCGTGCGGAGGAACCGGGCCGTCGGTGCTGCCGGGGGTCAGACCGAGGCGGTCTGCGGAGCCTGGGCGGGCAGCCGGTCTGCGGTCGCCGCGTCCGCGCGGGTGCGCAGGGCGAGCGGGACGCGCAGCGCGGCGATCCAGGTGAGGGCGGCGAGCAGCATGTGCAGCCCGACCATCAGCTCGGGCGCGTCGGTGAAGTACTGGACGAAGCCGAGCACGCCCTGCAGCAGCAGGACGGCGAGCAGCTCCTTGGCCCGGGCGCGGGCGGGCTGCGGGGCCTTGACGGCGGCGAGGACGAAGAGCACCGCGATGGCCAGGCCGACCGAGACGAACGCGAAGTCGGCGTGGAACTGGGCCAGGCGGTCGTAGTCGATCGGGATGCGCGGGACGATCTTGTTGTCCTTGGGCGTGCCGGGGTGGTGGCCGGCGCCGGTCACCAGGGTGCCGGCCGCGACGAGCAGGCCGATCACGGTGACCAGGACGTAGGACAGCTGGTGGACCGGGCGGGGCACCACGAGGCGGGGCGGGCCGTCGCCCTCCTTGGACCGCTCCCACATCAGCAGCGCGACCCAGACCAGGGCCATCGCGGCGATCATGTGCAGCGCCACGGTGTACGGGTTGAGGCCGGTCAGCACGGTGATGCCGCCGAGTACGGCGTTGCTCATCACCAGCCAGAACTGCGCCCAGCCGAGCCGGGTCATGCTGTGCCGCCAGGGCCGGTGGCAGCGGGCGGCCAGGATGGCCCAGCCGACGGCGGCGCTCAGCACGTAGGTGAGCATCCGGTTGGTGAACTCGACGACGCCGTGGAAGCCCATCTCGGCGGTGGGCGTCAGGCTCTCGTCGGTGCACCGGGGCCAGGTCGTACAGCCGAGGCCGGAGGCGGTGAGCCGGACGGCGCCGCCGGTGACGACGATCACCACGCTCATCACCAGCGCGGCGAACGTGGCGCGGCGGACCATCTCGGCGGATGGCTGCCAGCGCTCGGCGAGCAGGGAGAAGGGGTTAGGCACGGGGTCAATCGTAGGCGGCCTTACAGGCGATCTTGGGGCGGGGCACGGCTGCGGGCGGCCGTGGGCGGCGGAGTCCGGGGCCGGCGACACGCCGGGACGGGACACGCGGACAAAAGGGGTTAATCCCTCAAGATGCGCATTGGTCTTGACCAATTGTGGTTCGGGTGGAGAGAGTGCGCCTCTGGTCCATACCTTTTTTCGGACCTCTCTCCCACCTCCTCCCGCACGTAAGCGGAGACCTGCACATGCGCATATCCACTTCCGCCGCCGCGCTCGCCGTCGGTGGCTCCCTCGCACTGGCCGGCCTCATCGCGCCGGCCGCCCAGGCCGTCGGCGCCGACCAGGAGTGCCGCGGTCTCGGGGTCGCCAACCTCTACGGCGAATTCATCGAGGGCGACGACACCCACACCCCCGACGCCGAGGGCGCGGTCGCGGTCGGCGGCAACGCCGACTTCACCGGCGGCTTCTCGGTCGGCCAGGAGCTCACCGCGGCCCAGGTCGACGCCCTGCCCGGCAAGAACGCCCTGGTCGTGGCGGGCCGGATCACCGGCCACAACACCCAGGTGATGAAGGGCAACGGCGTCTTCGGCTCCAAGGCCGACGGTGCCACCGTCCAGGCCCACCAGGGCGCCGTCGCCCAGGGCGCCTCGCCGATCGACTTCAAGGCCGAGTTCGCCAAGCTGCGCGCCGCCGCGACCTCGCTGGCCGCCGTGCCGCAGACCGCCGGCGCCACCGTCCAGGCCGAGGGCGCCAAGCTGACGTTCACCGGCGGAGACGCGAAGTACAACAGCTTCACCGTCGACGCGGCGAAGCTGCAGGGCGCCAAGGACGTCTTCCTCAAGGTGCCGGCCGGCTCGGTGACGGTGGTCAACGTGACCGGCGGCTCGTACGACATGGCGGCGGCCGGAACCACCGGCTTCCACCTGTGGGACGAGGGCAAGAAGGCCTTCGTGCTGGACGACAAGCTGCAGAGCGCCGCGGGCGGGGCGATCCGCTCCAAGCTGCTCTGGAACTTCCCGACCGCCACCAAGGTGGTCAAGAACAGCCAGGCCGCCTGGGCCGGGACCGTGCTCGCGCCGAACGCCGCCTTCGACCTCGGCAGCGGCGGTCCGGTCAACGGCTCGGTGATCGCCGCCTCGCTGACCGGCAAGGGCGGTGCGGAGACGCACCACTACCCCTTCGCCGGCTGCCTGCCGGGCACCGTGCCGACGCCGTCCGGCACGCCGACGGTGCCGCCGACCGTGCCGAGCGGCTCGCCGTCGGCCACGCCGAGCGCCTCGACCTCCCCGAGCGGTTCGGCGAGCCCCTCGGGCGGCCCGTCCGCCCCGGCGACCGGCACGCCCGGCCCGAGCGGTTCGCCCAGCGCGTCCGCCACTGGCGCGACCACCGCCCCGTCGGCCTCGGGCAGCCCGTCCGCCCAGCCCGACGCGGGCGGCAACCTGGCGCACACCGGCTCCGGCCCGGTGCTGCCGCTGGCGATCGGCGGTGCGGTCGTGCTCGCGGCCGGCGGCGCGATCGTGGTGGCCGCCCGGCGCAAGGCGGCCAGGAAGGCCTGAACCGGTCGGGCCCGCCCCGGCGGTGGCCCCCGGCCGCGGAGGGGCGGAATCGACGGAAAGGCCGGAATGGCCCGCTGTTCGTCGGTTGACTGAATCGGAGCCCTCGGTGATTGAACCCGATCACCGAGGGCTCCGTTCTGTCTTGAAGGTGACGAAGTCCATTCAGGTTTGTCGAATCCGCGTTCCGCGAGGTGACGGCTGTGATGGGCTGGTCATGCACATCGGAAGACGGACGGACAGTCGATATCCGGTCGTACGGCGGGGTGTGGCGGGGTGCGGGAGTGCCGGTAGAGTCCCCCGGACAGTCGTAGCGGGCCACCGCGAACCACTCAACACGCCTGCTGCACAAGACCGTTCGGAGGGGAACAAAGTAATGGCACGACAGCAGCGGCACTTTGCGATCGGTGCGACGGCGCTTGCCGGAACGGCTGCGGCCGGTTTTCTCCTGCCCCTGGCGCTGGCCACCAATGCCTCGGCGCACGTGCCGAGTTGGACGGTGACCTGCGACAAGATCGTGATCGATCTGATCAACTACAGCGGCAACGAGACCGTGAGGAACACCGTCAGCCTCACCATCGACGGCGAGAAGGTCCTGGACGGCAAGACCTTCCCGAAGGAGTACCACGGCACCTTCCCGGTGAAGGATCACAACGCCCCGATCAAGGCGAACCTGGTGGTCACCACCACGGAGAACCCGAACGAGAAGGGCTGGAACATCAACGAGACCAAGACCATCGAGCCGTGCCACACGCCGACTCCCACCCCCACGCCCACCCCCACCAAGACGCCGACCCCGACGCCGACGCCGACCGCGACCCCGACCCCCACGCCGTCGACCACGCCCCCGGCCACGCCGACCCCGTCGGCCACGCCCACCCCGAGCAAGACCCCGACGCCGACCCCGACGCCCACCACCAGCGCGCCGGCGCTCGCCCAGACCGGTAGCAGCGACTCGACCCCGATCATCGCGGCGGCCGGCGGCGGCGTGCTGCTGGTCGGCGGCGCGCTCGTCCTGCTCGCCCGCAAGCGCCGCGGCGGCAGCGAGAGCTGACACCCGGCCCGATGACCACGACGCCCCCCGGCCCAAGGCGGCCGGGGGGCGTCGTTCGTCGGTACCCGCCGGCCTACTCCCAGCGGAAGAAGCGGGCGGCCGCGGCCAGCCCGAGCACCGACCAGCCGGCCAGGATGCCGAGGTCGGCCCACGGCACCCCGGCACCGTTCTGGAGCACCGACCGCAGGCCGTCCGAGAGCGCCGAGATCGGCAGCAGCTCCAGCACCGACCGCACGGCCTCGGGGAACCTGGTCAGCGGCACGATCACCCCGCCGCCGAGCAGCAGCAGGACGAACACCAGGTTGGCGCCGGCCAGGGTGGCCTCGGCCTTCAGGGTCCCGGCCATCAGCAGGCCGAGCCCGGAGAAGGCGGCGGTGCCGAGGACCAGCAGCGCGGCGACGGTCAACGGGTCGCCGTGCGGGGACCAGCCGAGGGCCAGCGCGATCACCGACAGCAGCGCCACCTGCAGCGCCTCCGTCACCAGGACGCAGCCGGTCTTGGCGGTCAGCAGCGCCCAGCGCGGCAGCGGGCTGGCGCCGAGCCGCTTCAGGACGCCGTAGCGGCGCTCGAACCCGGTGGCGATGGCCTGGCCGGTGAAGGCGGTGGACATCACGGCCAGCGCGAGCAGGCCGGGCGCCAGGAAGTCGACCCGCTTGCCGGGGCCCTCGACCGCGACGACGTCCACGGCGGAGAACAGCACCAGCAGCACGGTCGGGATGACCACGGTGAGCAGCAGCTGCTCGCCGTTGCGCAGCAGCATCCGGGTCTCGAACGCGGTCTGGGCGAGCAGCATCCGGCCGACGGGCGCGGGGCCCGGCGCGGGGGAGTAGTCGGTCGTGGTGGCGCTCATGGTTCCCTCACTCCGTTCGCTCACGAGCGCAGCTCCCGTCCGGTCAGGTCGAGGAAGACGTCCTCCAGGCTGCGGCGCTGGACGGACAGCCGTTCGGGCAGGACGCCGGAGGCCGCGCACCAGCCGGTGACGGTGGCCACCAGTCCCGGGTCGACGGGCGCCTCGACGCGGTAGCTGCCGGGGGCGGTCTCGGTGGCCGCGGCGCCCTCGGGCAGCTCCTTGAGCAGCGGGCCGAGGTCGAGGCCGGGCGGGCCGTCGAAGCGCAGGGAGTCCTCGGCGCCGCCGCGGCACAGCTCCTCGACGGTGCCGTCGGCGATCACCCGGCCGCGGTCCACGACGGCGACCCGGTCGGCGAGCTGCTCGGCCTCGTCCATGTGGTGGGTGGTGACGACCACGGTGACGCCGTCCCGGCGCAGGTCGCGCACCAGCTCCCAGGTGGCCCGCCGGGCCTGCGGGTCGAGGCCCGCGGTGGGCTCGTCCAGGAAGACCAGCTCGGGGCGGCCGACCACGGCCATCGCCAGGGCGAGCCGCTGCTGCTGGCCGCCGGACAGCCGCCGGTAGGCGGTGCGGCCGCAGGAGCCGAGGCCGAGGCGCTCGACCAGGGCGTCCACGTCCAGCGGGTGGGCGTGCAGCTTGGCGGTGTGCCGCAGCATCTCGACGGCGCGCGCGCCCGCGTACACGCCGCCGGACTGCAGCATGACGCCGATCCGGGGCCGCAGCGCGGCGCTCTGGGCGACCGGGTCGAGGCCGAGGACCCGGACGGTGCCGGCGTCGGGGCGGCGGTAGCCCTCGCAGGTCTCGATGGTGGTGGTCTTGCCGGCGCCGTTGGGGCCGAGGACGGCGGTGATCGCGCCGGCCGGGATGGTGAGGTCGAGGCCGTCCACCGCGAGCTTGTCGTCGTAGCGTTTGACCAGCCCGGCGATCTGGACCGCGGGTTCGGAGTGCATACCGGCGAGTGTAAGAGGGCCTGACGCGCGGGCCGGACGGCGGCTCGATGATCGTTTTCGCAGGTCAGGTAAGGCTAACCTGCGTGACAGATGACACCGGTGAGGCCTGGATCACGGCTTGTCGCGGCGGAAGGAATTACGCAACACTGGTGTTGTGAAAAACATGCGCGAGCACGCCCAGCAGCAGGAGGCCGAGACGGCCTCCTCCTGCGACGTGCCCGTGACGGCGGCCGAGGTGCTGCTGGAGGGCCACCGGGCCACCCGGGACCGGGTCGCCCGGTCGATCCTGGACCACGGCCCCTCCTCCGCCGCCGACCTGGCGAACCGGCTCGGCCTCACCGCCGCCGCCGTCCGCCGCCACCTCGACGGGCTGGTCGCCACCCGTCTGGTCGAGTCCCGCGAACAGCGGGTCTACGGAAGTCGCGGCCGGGGCCGTCCGGCCAAGGTCTTCGCCCTCACCGACGCCGGCCGGGACGCCTTCTACCAGGCGTACGACCAGCTCGCCGCCGACGCGCTCCGCTGGATCGCGGACTCGGTGGGCGGCGGCAAGGCGGGGGAGGAGGCGGTCGCCGCCTTCGCCCGCGCCCGGTTCGGCCAGCAGGCCGAGAAGTACCTGGAGGCCCTGCGCATGGCCGCCGCCGGGGAACGCACCGAGGCGCTGGCCCAGGCGCTGAGCGCGGACGGGTACGCTGCCACGGTGCGGCGTGTCCCGTCGGCCGCGGCCAAGGCCCCGGCGGGCGCCCAGCTCTGCCAGCACCACTGCCCGGTCGCGCACATCGCCGAGCAGTTCCCGCAGCTCTGCGAGGCGGAGACCGAGGTCTTCTCCCGGCTCCTGGGCACCCATGTGCAACGGCTGGCCACGATCGCCCACGGCGACGGGGTCTGCACCACCTATGTGCCGGCACCCGGTGCCGCATCGTCGCCCGCCCAGCCCCCGGCGGGCCGCGGCTCCGATGCAGTGCCGACTGCCGGTACGTCCACCGAAGATTCAGCGTCCGCGCGTTAGGAAGCTCGCATGACTGACACCGTTTCGCACCCCGAGCTCGAAGGCCTCGGCAATTACGAGTACGGCTGGGCCGACCCGGACACCGCCGGTGCCGCGGCCAAGCGCGGGCTCAGCGAGGAGGTCGTCCGCGACATCTCGGCGAAGAAGAACGAGTCCGAGTGGATGCTGAACCTGCGGCTCAAGGGCCTGAAGCTGTTCGGCAAGAAGCCCATGCCGACCTGGGGCTCCGACCTCTCCGGCATCGACTTCGACAACATCAAGTACTTCGTCCGCTCCACCGAGAAGCAGGCCGAGTCCTGGGAGGACCTGCCCGCGGACATCAAGGCCACCTACGACAAGCTCGGCATCCCGGAGGCGGAGAAGCAGCGCCTGGTCGCCGGTGTCGCCGCCCAGTACGAGTCCGAGGTCGTCTACCACCAGATCCGTGAGGACCTGGAGGAGCAGGGCGTCATCTTCCTGGACACCGACACCGCGCTGCGCGAGCACCCGGAGATCTTCAAGGAGTACTTCGGCACCGTCATCCCGGTCGGCGACAACAAGTTCGCCGCGCTGAACACGGCCGTGTGGTCCGGCGGCTCGTTCATCTACGTGCCGAAGGGCGTGCACGTGGACATCCCGCTGCAGGCCTACTTCCGGATCAACACCGAGAACATGGGCCAGTTCGAGCGGACGCTGATCATCGTCGACGAGGACGCCTACGTCCACTACGTCGAGGGCTGCACCGCCCCGATCTACTCCTCCGACTCGCTGCACTCGGCGGTCGTGGAGATCATCGTCAAGAAGGGCGGCCGCTGCCGCTACACGACCATCCAGAACTGGTCGAACAACGTCTACAACCTGGTCACCAAGCGCGCCGTGGCGTACGAGGGCGCGACCATGGAGTGGGTCGACGGCAACATCGGCTCCAAGGTCACCATGAAGTACCCGGCCGTCTACCTGATGGGCGAGCACGCCAAGGGCGAGACCCTGTCGATCGCCTTCGCGGGCGAGGGCCAGCACCAGGACGCCGGCGCCAAGATGGTGCACATGGCGCCGAACACCTCCTCCAACATCGTCTCCAAGTCGGTGGCGCGCGGCGGCGGCCGGACCTCCTACCGCGGCCTGATCGAGATCGGCGAGGGCTCCAAGGGCGCCAAGTCCAACGTGCTGTGCGACGCGCTGCTGGTGGACACCATCTCCCGCTCGGACACCTACCCGTACGTGGACGTCCGCGAGGACGACGTGTCCATGGGCCACGAGGCGACCGTCTCCAAGGTCAGCGAGGACCAGCTCTTCTACCTGATGAGCCGCGGCCTGACCGAGTTCGAGGCGATGGCGATGATCGTCCGCGGCTTCGTCGAGCCGATCGCGCGCGAGCTGCCGATGGAGTACGCGCTGGAACTCAACAGGCTGATCGAGCTGCAGATGGAGGGCGCGGTCGGCTGACCCAGGCCGCCGCCGCCGTCCACTCATTTCCGAGGAAGAGAGCACTACGAACAGCCATGGCTGAGCAGAACACCACCGGCTCCACCACCGCCGGGTCGATCGAGGTCGGCACCGCCGGCGCGGGCGCGCAGCTCGCCGGCCCCGGCACCGGCCGCACCGCGGTCCAGCAGCCGATCGACGCGCGCGTCGCGGTCAAGCCGTCCTTCGACGTGAACGACTTCCCGGTGCCCACCGGCCGCGAGGAGGACTGGCGGTTCACCCCGCTGCACCGCCTCGGCGGGCTGCACGACGGCACCGCCGCCTCCGCCCCGCGCGGTGAGGACAAGGTCGAGTTCACGCTGCCGGACGGCGTCACCGCCGAGACCGTCGGCCGGGACGACGCCCGCCTGGGCAAGGCCGGCAAGCCGGTCGACCGGGTCGCCGCGCAGGCGTTCAGCGCCTTCGAGCAGGCGCTGGTGGTCACCGTCCCCAAGGAGTCGGTGCTGGCCGAGCCGGTCAGGATCGACGTGCGCGGCGAGGGCGGGGTCCGCTTCGCCCACGTGGTGATCGACGTCAAGCCGTTCGCCGAGGCCGTCGTGGTGCTGAACCACGAGGGCACCGGCACCCGGGCCGCCAACGTCGAGCTGCTGGTCGGCGAGGGCGCCAAGCTCACCTTCGTCTCCGTGCAGGACTGGGAGCGCGACGCCGTCCACGCCGCCCAGCACAACGCGCTGATCGGCCGGGACGCCTCGTTCAAGTCCGTGGCCGTCACCTTCGGCGGCGACCTGGTCCGCCTGCACCCGCGGGTCACCTACGCGGGCCCCGGCGGCGAGGCCGAGCTGTTCGGCCTCTACTTCGCCGACGCCGGCCAGCACCTGGAGCACCGCCTGGTGATCGACCACGACACGCCGCACTGCCGGTCGAACGTGGCGTACAAGGGCGCGCTCCAGGGCCAGGACGCGCACGCGGTCTGGGTCGGCGACGTGCTGATCCGCGCCGCCGCGGTCGGCACCGACACCTACGAGCTCAACCGGAACCTGGTGCTCACCGACGGCGCCCGGGTCGACTCGATCCCGAACCTGGAGATCGAGACCGGCGAGATCGTCGGCGCCGGCCACGCCTCGGCGACCGGCCGCTTCGACGACGAGCAGCTGTTCTACCTGCAGGCCCGCGGCATCCCGGCCGACGAGGCCCGCCGCCTGGTCGTGCGCGGCTTCTTCGCCGAGCTGCTCCAGCAGATCGGCGTGGCCGAGGTCCAGGACCAGCTCATGGAGAAGATCGACGCCGAGCTGGAATCGGCGGTCTGAACGCGATGACCTTCCTCCGTGCCTGCGCGCTGAGCGACCTCCAGGAGGACGTTCCCAAGCGCGTGGACCTCAACGGCGTGCCGGTCTCCGTCGTCCGCACCGACGAGGGGGTGTTCGCGGTCAACGACACCTGCTCGCACGCGAACGTCTCGCTCTCCGAGGGTGAGGTCGAGGACTGCATGATCGAGTGCTGGCTGCACGGCTCCAGCTTCGACCTGCGCACCGGCAAGCCGTCCGGCCTGCCCGCCACCAAGCCGGTCGCTGTCTACCCCGTAAAGATCGAAGGGGACGATGTGCTCGTCTCCGTCAACCAGGAGTCCTGAGTACACATGGCAACCCTTGAAATCCGCGACCTGCACGTCTCCGTGGACGCCGAGAACGGCCCGCGCGAGATCCTGAAGGGCGTGGACCTGACCGTGAAGCAGGGCGAGACCCACGCCATCATGGGTCCGAACGGCTCCGGCAAGTCCACCCTCGCCTACTCGCTGGCCGGCCACCCCAAGTACACCGTCACCGGCGGCTCGGTGCTGCTGGACGGCGAGGACGTCCTGGAGATGTCCGTCGACGAGCGCGCCAAGGCCGGCGTCTTCCTGGCCATGCAGTACCCGGT
Organism: Kitasatospora sp. NPDC054795; assembly: GCF_053611565.1. Taxonomy (NCBI): domain Bacteria; kingdom Bacillati; phylum Actinomycetota; class Actinomycetes; order Kitasatosporales; family Streptomycetaceae; genus Kitasatospora; species Kitasatospora sp. NPDC054795. The sequence continues at coordinate 93,637 of NZ_JBSHAP010000008.1, read as the reverse complement.
CGAGGTCCCCGGCGTCTCGGTCAGCAACTTCCTGCGCACCGCCGCCACCGCCGTCCGCGGCGAGGCCCCCAAGCTGCGGCTGTGGGTGAAGGAGGTCAAGGAGGCGATGGCCGCCCTCCAGATGGACCCGGCCTTCGCCGAGCGCAACGTCAACGAGGGCTTCTCCGGCGGTGAGAAGAAGCGCCACGAGATCCTCCAGCTTGAGCTGCTCAAGCCGAAGATCGCGATCCTCGACGAGACCGACTCCGGCCTGGACGTCGACGCGCTGCGCATCGTCTCCGAGGGCATCAACCGGGTCCGCTCGACCGGCGAGGTCGGCACCCTGCTGGTGACCCACTACACCCGCATCCTGCGGTACATCAAGCCCGACCACGTCCACGTCTTCGCTGGCGGCCGCATCGTCGAGTCCGGCGGCGCCGAGCTGGCCGACAAGCTGGAGGAAGAGGGCTACGAGTCGTATGTGAAGGGGGGCGCGTCCGAGTGACCCATCCGTTTGCGGGACTGCTCGACACCGACGCGATCCGCAAGGACTTCCCGGTCCTCCAGCGGGTGCTGCACGACGACAAGCCGCTGGTCTACCTGGACAACGCGGCCACCTCGCAGAAGCCGCGTCAGGTGCTGGACGCCCTGAACGCCTACTACGAGCGGCACAACGCCAACGTCCACCGCGGCGTGCACGTGCTCGCCGAGGAGGCCACGGCGCTCTACGAGGGCGCCCGGGACAAGGTCGCGGCCTTCGTCAACGCGCCGAGCCGCAACGAGGTGATCTTCACCAAGAACGCCTCGGAGTCGCTCAACCTCGTCGCCAACATGCTGGCCTGGGCCGACGAGCCCTACCGGGTGGACGCCGACTCCGAGATCGTCATCACGGAGATGGAGCACCACTCCAACATCGTCCCGTGGCAGCTGCTGTCGCAGCGCAGCGGCGCGAAGCTCAAGTGGTTCGGGCTGACCGACGAGGGCCGGCTCGACCTGTCGAACATCGACGAGCTGATCACCGAGAAGACCAAGGTGGTCTCCTTCACCCTGGTCTCCAACCTGCTCGGCACGGTCAACCCGGTCGAGACGATCGTCCGCAAGGCCCAGTCGGTCGGCGCGCTGGTCGTCATCGACGCCTCGCAGGCCGCGCCGCACATGGTGCTGGACGTGCAGGCGCTGGAGGCCGACTTCGTCGCCTTCACCGGCCACAAGATGCTGGCCCCGACCGGCATCGGCGTGCTCTGGGGCCGCCAGGAGCTGCTGGAGGACCTCCCGCCGTTCCTCGGCGGCGGCGAGATGATCGAGACCGTCACCATGGGCTCGTCCACCTACGCCCCGGCGCCCCACAAGTTCGAGGCCGGCACCCCGCCGATCGCCCAGGCGGTCGGGCTCGGCGCGGCCATCGACTACCTCCAGGGCATCGGCATGGAGAAGATCGCCGCGCACGAGCACGCGATCACCGAGTACGCCGTCGAGCGGCTGCTGGAGGTCCCGGACCTGCGGATCATCGGCCCGCGCACGGCCGTGGACCGCGGTGCCGCGATCTCCTTCACCCTCGGCGACATCCACCCGCACGACGTGGGCCAGGTGCTGGACGAGCAGGGCATCGCCGTGCGCGTCGGCCACCACTGCGCGCGGCCGGTGTGCCTGCGGTACGGAATTCCGGCGACCACGCGGGCGTCGTTCTATCTGTACTCGACGCCGGGCGAGGTCGACGCGCTGATCGACGGCCTGCACCACGTCCGGAACTTCTTCGGCTGAGGGACGGGGCAGGACGACCATGAAGCTCGACTCGATGTACCAGGACATCATCCTGGACCACTACCGCAACCCGCACGGCAAGGGGCTGCGGGACGGCGACGCCGAGGTGCACCACGTCAACCCGACGTGCGGCGACGAGATCACCCTGCGGGTGAAGCTCGACGGCGCCACCGTCACCGACGTCTCGTACGAGTCGCAGGGCTGTTCGATCAGCCAGGCGAGCGCCTCGGTGCTCAACGACCTGGTGGTCGGCAAGACCGTGGGCGAGGCGCAGGCGGTCCAGGAGGCCTTCCTGGAGCTGATGCAGAGCAAGGGCCAGGGCGAGGGCGACGAGGAGGTGCTGGAGGACGCGGTCGCGTTCGCCGGCGTCTCCAAGTACCCGGCCCGGGTCAAGTGCGCCCTGCTCAGCTGGATGGCCTGGAAGGACGCCACCGCCCAGGCGCTCGCCCAGAACCCCGCCGTGAACGACTGACCCCGCAGAGGAGGACAAGACCATGAGTGACGAGAGCACCACCACCGGCACCGAGGCCCCCGCTGCGGAGCAGCAGACCGGTCTCATCGTCGGCACCACCGCCGGCACCGTCTCGGTCGAGGACCTGACCGAGGCCCTGATGGACGTCGTCGACCCCGAACTGGGCATCGACGTCGTCAACCTGGGCCTGATCTACGGCATCCACATCGACGAGTCCGACGTGGCCACCATCGACATGACGCTCACCTCGGCGGCCTGCCCGCTGACCGACGTCATCGAGGACCAGGCCAAGACCGCCACCGACGGCCTGGTGCAGGACCTGCGCATCAACTGGGTCTGGATGCCGCCGTGGGGCCCCGACAAGATCACCGACGACGGCCGCGACCAGCTCCGCGCCCTCGGCTTCAACGTCTGAGCACGGGCTGGTTCGTCAACCTGCTGCCGTACAAACCTCTCCTTCGAGGGAAAGGTTTGTACGGCAGTGGTATATCTGCGACCGGGCGGCCAGGCTGGAGCCGCGACCGTGGAGGGAGCGACGTAATGGCTGTGGAAGCAACTGGGCACTGGACGTTGCCCGACGCGCCGTACGCCATGTGGGTCCGGGGCGAGCTCGAGGAGTATCTGCGGATTCCGGACGATGGCACTCGGGTCGAGGTCATCGGAGGGGAGTTCGTCGTGTCACCGGCGCCGGCAGTTACTCATGCGGTGTTCCTCTCGCACATCGAGCGACGGTTCACGCTGGCCTTGGGTTTGGATCCGGCCTTCCCATGGAGAGCACTGCAGACGGTCAATCTGGACCTGGTGGAGATCGGTGACGGCTACATCCCGGACCTCGTCATCGTGGGCACCGAGGTGGAGGAGCGGGCTCTGAACGGAGACATCTCCCGCCTCCACCCGGACGACATCGGCATGGCAGTCGAGGTGACCTCCCCGTCCAATGCCCGCTACGACCGCCGCCCGATGTTCGGGCGGCAGATCAAGTCCACCAAGTGGAACGGGTACGCCCGGGGCGGAGTGCCCTACTACCTGCTGGTGGACCGCGACCCGCGGCAGTCCGGTGTCACCCTGTTCGGGGAGCCGAACCGGGGCGAGGGGACGTACGAGGTGCTGGGTGAGTGGAAGTTCGGTGAGACCGTCCGGCTGCCGAAGCTCTTTGACGTCGAGATCGACACCGGCAAATGGAAGCCCTGGGAGTAGGGGCTGGAGCGCTGCTGCCCGGGACTTCTTCGGAAGTCCCGGGCAGCGGCGTTTCGGTGTTCGAGGGGGTCAGGCTGTTGCCCTGGGTTTGCGGGCGACGGCCATCGCGAGGGCGGAGCAGGCGACGGCGGCGACGGCGGCGAAGCCGCTGACGGAGGGGAGGAGGCCGTAGGTCTGGACGAGGGCGCCGAGGGCGATGATGGGGGCGGAGCTGCCGAGGTAGACGATGACCCAGAGGGTGCTCAGCTCGGAGCCGCGGCGTTCCGGGTTCATCGCGCCGACGGCGGCGGTGAACAGGGAGCGGAAGGCCACGCCCTGGGAGATTCCGCCGAGGACGCTGCCGATGAAGAGCAGCGCCGGGGTGCCGGTGTACTGGGCGGCGACGACCAGGCCGAGGCCGGCGGCCAGGCCGGCCATGCCGAGGGCGGTCACCACGCGGTCCGAGGTCGGCGGGACGAGCAGCTGGGTGGCGGCCGAGGAGCCGAGCAGGAGGGCCGCCACGATCGCGCCGACCAGCTTGGAGTCGGTGTGCAGCAGCTGGGCGGCGAAGGCCGGGGCCAGGCTGAGGTAGACGCCGAACACCGCGTAGGAGATGAAGCCGGCGGTGGCGGCGAGCAGGAATTCGCGGCGCCCGGTGCGGGGCAGCCGCAGGCGTTGCGGGCGCAGGTGGGCCGGGGTGGTGATGCGGGGCGGGGAGGCCGGCGGGCGGCTGCGGCCGGGCATTCGGGGGTGGAGGAGGGCCAGCGGCACGCAGAGCGCCAGTAGGGCGACGGCGTGCAGCAGGAACGGGGTGAGCAGCGGGTCGGAGCCGCCGGCCAGCAGGGCGCCGACCACCGGGCCGAGCGCGACGCCGCCCGCCGAGCAGGCCAGGGTGATCTTGGCGGCCTGGGTCGGCCGGTCGGGCAGCAGGTCGCCGAGGGCGGCCCCGGCGGCGCCGGTGGACAGGCCGACGGCGATGCCCTGGACGGCTCGGCCGGCGGCGAGCTGCCAGAAGCTGCCGGAGGTGGCGAACACGACGTCGCCGGCGGCGGCCAGCGCGACGGCGGGCAGGATCAGGGCGCGTCGGCCGAGGTGGTCGGACCAGTGGCCGACCACGGCCAGCACAGGGACCAGCGCCAGTACGTAGATCGCGAACAGGACGGTGGTGTCGAGCGCGGTGAGGTGCAGCCGCTGCTGGAGGAGCGAGTAGATCGGCGTCGCGAGGTTGGCGCCGATCAGCATCAGCAGCAGGGCGGCGGCCACCAGGCCGACGCGGACGCCGCGCAGCGCGTTCCAGCGGCTGATCGCGGCGAGCTGGAGCTGGGCGCGCGGCGCGAGCTCCAGGGGAAGCAGGGCCTCCGACAGTCGGCGTCCGTCGAGCTGCGCGGTGCGCAGGCCGGAGCCGGCGGGGGAGAGGTCCGCCATGGCAGGGGTCTCCTGTGGCCGGGCACCACCGGGGTCGGCGGGGTTGTGCCGGCGCGCCCGTCCGGAGGCGCTGTGGTGGTGGCCGCGGGTACGGGCTCCCTGGTGGGGCGAGGTGAGCTGAAGAGGGCCCCTCCGGCCCGGGGTCGGGCGGAGGGCGGTTGGGCTTCGTTGCCCCGGTGGCAGGCGCGGGGTGTGCGCGCTACCAGACCGAAGGATAAGGGGTGGGCGCACGTCCATGGCGCGCGCCCCTGGGTGCGCCCCGTACGGCCGGGCATCGGGGGTGCCCGGCCTATACGCTGAGGTGATGGATCGGTACGCGGCGCTGTTGGGCTGACCGCTGGCTGAGGGAGAGCGCACAACGATGGCCGGACGACGTCGCAAGAACACCGGGGCTTCGGCGGGGGAGGGCACGGCCGAGGCGGTGCTGCCCGCGGACCTGGAGCTCCAGGACCTCTACGGGGCCTTCGCCGCACACGGGCTGGACGACGAGGATCTGGACGACGCGGCCGTCCTGGTCCCGCCGGTGAAGCTGCCCGCCGAGCGGGAGCTGGCCGAGCAGGCGAAGGCCGTACCGATGTTCGGGTATGCGCTGGCGCTGGCCCGCTGGGCCGCCCCGCACCGGGAAGTGGACGAGTTCGGCGACCTGGTCGAGGCGGACCGGGCACCCGCGGCCCGGCTGCTGGGCCTGGCCCCGGCCGAGGGCGAGGTGCCCGAGGAGGCCGAGGTCGAGGCACTGCGGGCCTGGTCGCTGGCCTGCGACCTGGACCTGGTGGAGCTCGGCACGACCGCGGACGGCGAGCACGTCGCCGTCCCGGGCCCGGACCTGGAACCCGCCGAGCAGGGCGACCCGGAGACCGTCCTGGAGCTGTGGCTGACCGCCGCCGGGATCGTCCGGGAGCTGGCCGTCGAGGCGGACTCCGTCCCGGAGGGGGCCGAGGGCGGGGCGGAACCGGCCGGGGACGGCGCGGACGAGGAGGAGGACGAGGACGGGCTCTCCGAGGTCGAGGAGGCCCGCGACGAGGCCGCCGAGCTGCTGGACGAGGCCCTGCAGGTGCTCTACGAGACCACCGCCTTCGCCGAGCCGGGCAACGAGACCGTGCCGCTGGGCGTGCTGGCCGCGCTGCTGGTCGTCCCGGAGGGCGAGGAGCCCAGCGAGGAGCTGCTCGGCGACATCACGGACGTGATGGTCGCGCTGGACCCGATGCTGGGCGACCTCGCCGAGCTCGGCCTGCTGGACTACCGCCCGATCGACCCCGAGCTGTTCGACGAGGAGGACGGCGAGGAGCCCGCCGCGGTCGGCGAGGAGCCGCTGGACGAGGAGGAGTCGGCCCGCTTCGGGCTGGTCCGGCTCACCCCGCTCGGCCAGTACGGCATCCGGCAGTGGCTGCTGGAGGACGGCTACGACGCCCCGCTGGTCGGCGACCTGGCCCGGGGGAACGCGGCCGAGCTGCTGCGCGGGGTGTGCGAGTCCGCCAACGTGCTGCCGGAGGAGGAGCTGCGGGTGTGGACCGCCGACCGGGAGCCGGTGGCGGCGGCGCGCGAGCTGCTCGCGGCGGCGCGCGGCACCGACGGCTACGGCCCGCTGCGCCGGATGCTCTGCGTCTCGGCGCTCAACCTGCTCGGGCCGGACGCGGAGCCGGCCGTCCGGGAGGCCATGGACGACCCGGAGCTGGGTGGCGCGGCGCGCGCCTGGCTGGCCGCGCAGGGCGCGACGGACGTGCCGGTGCCGGACCGGGCGATGGCGCTGTGGACGGTGGTCGACACCTTCGCCGCCCAGCTGCTGGACAACGGCGGGGACGCCGAGCTGCTCCGCGAACTGATCACCGACCTGCCGGTGAACGGCGATCCGGCCGGGTGGTTCGGCGAGCTGTGGCGGGTCGACCACCCGTACACGGCGGACGTCCTGGAGGCGATCGGGGAGCTGCACCCGGACCGGGCGCTGGCCAAGGAGGCGCGCAAGGCCGCCTTCAAGGCGCGCTCCAGGAGCTGAGCCTCCCGGCCTTCACGGAGTGCGCCGAGCCGGGCCCGGGTCACGGAAGGTCCAGCGAGCCGTCCTCGGTGAAGGGGAAGAACGGGTTGTGGGCCAGCTCCCAGAGGTGGCCGTCCGGGTCCTCGAAGTAGCCGGAGTAGCCGCCCCAGTCGGTCGGGACCGGCGGCTTGACCACCACGGCGCCGGCCTCCACCGCCGTCCGCAGCGCGGCGTCCACCAGCGCGGGGGACTCCAGGTTCACCGCGAGGGTGACGCCGCGGAAGGAGGGCTCGCCGGCGGGGGGCAGGCCCGCGTCGGCGGCCAGCTCCTCGGTGGGGAAGAGCCCGAGCGCCGAGTCGGCGGTGCGGAACCAGACGATCTCCGGGCTGGAGGCGGCGGAGCGCTTCCAGCCGAGCGCCTCGTAGAAGCGGGCGCTGCGGTCGAGGTCGGTCACCCCGAGGGTGACGATGCTGATCCGGGCGGGGAAGGCGCCCGGCCGGGTCCGGTCCTGGGCGGCGCCGTCGTGCGCCGCCCCGTTCGGTGCTGCCTCGTTCTGTGCTGTCATGCCGCCAGGTTAGGGAGGGCCGCTGACAACCGGGCGTCCTGACACGGCCACCGCCCCCGTCCGGAGGCGGAGCTGATGACCCGGCAGCTGCGGGCACGTAAGGTGGCGTCAGCGGTGCGGGTGCGAGGAATCGGGGGTGCGGCACAGGATGATGCGGGAGAACGGCGGCAGGCACCAGAAGCGGAACACCGGGCCCTCGGGGTCCGTACCGGCCTCGGACCGGCCGGTCCGGGAGGACCGTTTCGCCGGTCGGCCCGCGGAGCGCGGCGCGGACCGGAGCGCGGACCGGAGCGCGGAGCAGCCCACCGACCGGCCGTCGGGCCGGGCGGCCGAACCGCCCGTGGACCGGACCGCCGGCCGGCCCGTCGACCCCTTCGCCGATCAGGAGGCGTTCTCCCGCCGGACCCTGGCGGCGGCCGACTTCCCGGTGTACGGCGTGGTCGCCGGTCGAACGGTGGCCGGGGACGTGCGGACCGGTGGACCGGCGGCCGGTGACGGGGCCGACGATGACGCGCCGGACGGTGAGGCGCTGTCCGCCTTCGAGACCTCCGGCGGCGAGCTGCGCTGGGTCGAGGTCCAGTGCGGTGACTGGCGCTCGGCGGCCGGCCCGTACGTCACCGTGCGCACCTACCGGCCGGGCGCCGATCGGGGCGAGCGGCTGCCCGAGCTGGAGGACCTGGTCGAGGACGAACGGGACCGGGTCTACGAGCAGTTGGGCATCGACGAGGGCGACGGGCCGGGCCGGGTACGGGCGTTGCGCGCGTGGATCACGGTGGACGGCGAGCCCTGCGCGGTGGAGGTGCACGAGGACCGGCCGGTGCCGGAGCCCGGCGCCCCTGCGGTGCCCGGGCCGGAGGCGGTGTGGGCCGGGCGACTGCGGGTCGGCGGGCTGACCGTGACGGTCTGCGGGCGCGGGGTGGCCCCCGGCGCGGTGGAGCTCGGCTCGATCGGCGACTTCGAGCGCTGCCTGCGCGGACGCACCGGACTGCTGCGCGACCTGGCCGCCCGACGGGCCCGCCACGTGCCGGTCGAGGAGCGCGAACTGCCGCCCGCCGTCGGGATGGAGGCGCACCGGGCGTTGATCGCTCAGACCGTCGCCGAGTCCGCCGCGATCGAGGCGCAGGTGCGGGTCGGGCGCACGCCGCGGCTGCCGCGCGGGCTGCGCGGGGACATCGGCGCGGTGCGCTGGGAGACGGCGGTGCGCCAGCAGATGCGGCTGGCCACCGAGACCCGGGAGGAGGCCGCGGCGGCGGTGACCTCGATGGTGAACCACCTCGACCGGCTGTCCCAGCAGACGCATTGGCTGGTCGGCACGGCGGAGGGCGAGGCCGCCGTCGAGGAGGTGGTCCGGTACACGGTGTTCGCGAGCGAGGTGGCGAGCCTGCCGGCGCAGCGGGCCTGGGCGCAGCTGTGGCGGGAGCGGCCGGGCGGCGGCGGGGCGGGCGTGTGGGAGGAGCAGCGGCTGTCCGAGCAGCTGTGGCTGGCGGCCTGGGAGCAGTGGCGGGCGGCGCGGCACTGACGGGCCGTCGGCCCGCGCGGCGTCCGACGGAGCGCCTCTCCGACGGGTGCCGGCGTAAAGCCGAGGTCATGTGAAGGTCATCGGTCGGCAAATGGCCGCCTGGGCGTGAGGTGGACGTCATACCGGGTTCATCCGTCCGGCGGAGCCTGCTGGGCGTCGGCATCCCGCACCGACGCCCCCGCTCATCCTCAGGAGTTGCTGCCATGTCGCTGTCCCGCCGGGACTTCGTCAACCGTTCCACCCTCGTCGGGGCCGGCGTGCTGATCGCCGGCAGCGCCGAGGCGCTGGCCAGCGCCCCGGGCGCGATCGCCGCCCCGGTCGGCGGCGAGGCCCCGGTCGCCGCGGCCGCCGGGACCAACTCGGCCGCCGGCACCGCCGTCGGCTACGGCCCGCTGGTCCAGGACCCGGGCGGCCTGCTGTCCCTGCCGAAGGGCTTCTCGTACAAGGTCCTCAACCGGGCCGGGGTCACCAAGCTGCGCACCGGCGAGTTCACCCCGAGCAACCACGACGGCACCTCCGCCTTCGAGGACGAGCGCGGCGGCAACTACATGGTCGTCAACCACGAGCTGGCCGGCGCCCGCGCCAACTGGCCGCACCCGGTGCCGCTGACCGAGGGCCACGTCTACGACCCGGGCGCGGCCGGCGGCTGCACCATCGTGCACGCCAAGCGGGACGGCTCGGTCGAGCAGTGGGTCGGCATCGCGGGCACCGCCACCAACTGCGCCGGCGGCGTGACCCCGTGGGGCACCTGGCTGTCCGGCGAGGAGACCGAGGACAAGGCCGGCAAGAACGGCTTCACCAAGGACCACGGCTACATCTTCGAGGTCGACCCGTTCGACGACGACTACAACCGCGACCCGCAGCCGGTCAAGGCCTTCGGCCGCTACGCCCACGAGGCCGTCGTGGTGGACCCCAAGCGCGGCCAGGTCTACCTGACCGAGGACGCCTCGAACCCGAACGGCCTGCTGTTCCGCTGGACCCCGCCGGCCGGCTTCAAGCACGGCCGCTACAAGCTGCGTCAGCTGGCCGCCGACGCCGGTGTGCTGGAGGCCTTCAAGGTCTTCGACGCGCAGGGCAAGTTCGTCGACGACCTCTCCCGCGCCACCGCGGTCGGCACCACCTACGGCGTGGACTGGGTCAAGGTCGCGGACCGTGACGCCAGGACCGTCTCGGTGCGCAAGCAGTTCAAGGACGGCGAGGTCACCCGCGCCCGGAAGCTGGAGGGCATGTGGTGGGGTGACGGCGGCTTCTACTTCGTCTCCAGCTTCGCCCGCTCGGAGAGCCCGCTCCAGCACGACGGCCAGGTCTGGTTCTACAACCCGGCCCGCCGCACCATCACCCTGAAGGTCCTGCTGGGCGTCAACACCGACGTCTGGGGCGACCACGACAACTTCGACGGCCCGGACAACATCACCGTCTCGCCGTACGGCGGCATCGTGATCTGCGAGGACGGCGAGGGCGTCTCGCACCTGTTCGGCGCCACCGAGGAGGGCCTTGTCTTCCCGATCGCCCGCAACGAGCTGAACATCGGCACCGCCGAGAAGCCCGAGTTCAGCGAGTTCACCGGGGTGACCTTCTCGGACGACGGCAAGACCCTCTTCGCCAACATCCAGACCCCGGGCATCCAGCTGGCCATCAGCGGCCCGTGGCGCCGGCTGAACGAGCACAAGCGCGGCCAGGGCTACGGCGAGTGACCCTCCGAGCGTGAAGGGCTGCCCGCGGACCACTCGTCCGCGGGCAGTCGCAGTTGCAGCATGGCCAGCAGGCGCTGCTGCGGCTGGGCGAGGTCGATGCCGGTCAGCTGCTCGGCCCGGCGGACCCGGTAGCGCAGGGTGTTGGGGTGGATGTGCAGGGCGTCCGCGGCCACCCGGACCTCGCCGAGCGCGTCCAGCCAGGCCAGCACCGACTCGGCGAGCCGGGTGCCGTGCCGGCGGTCGTACGCGGTGAGCGCGGTCAGCCGCGGGTCGCGCAGGCCGGAGCGTTCCTGGAGCAGCGCCAGCATCTCGCTGACCAGCACCTCCGCCTGGACGTCGATCAGCGCCGCGACGTCGAGGTCCACCCCGCCGCGGCCCATCGCGTCCAGGATCCGGTCCGCCTGCGCGCGGGAGTCGGGCACCTGGGCCAGGCCGTCGACGGTCGAGCCGATCGCGGCGCGCAGCGGGACGCCCAGGTGCTCGCGGGCGGCCGTCACCACCTCGCAGGCCCAGTCGCGCACGGTGGTCATCGGCAGGCCGGGCGGCAGCTCGGGCAGCAGCACGTACACCCGGGACTCGATCGGGGCCAGCAGCGCGGTGCGGTGCCGGGCCGCAGTGTGCACCGAGATCAGGCCGGTGACGTCGGAGCGGTGCAGCGCGTCCGTGGTGCGCGCGCTGTAGGCCAGCACGGTGGCCGGCCGGCGCAGGTCCAGGCCGAGGTGAGTGGCGAGCGACTGGGGGCCGGTGGAGCCCTCCAGCAGGCCGGTGAGCAGGGTCCGGGTGAGCCGGACGTCGGCGGACAGCTCCCGGCGGCGGCGCACCAGCTGGGCGGCCGCCACCCGGGCGGCGCCGACCAGGGACTGCTCGGCCAGCGGGGCCAGCGGCTGGGCGCCCTCCTGCACCCAGATGGTGCCGAGCGGCTGCGCCCCGGCCCGGATGCCGACCGCCAGGCGGCGGCGCAGGCCCAGCTCGGGGTGCGGCTCGACCGCGATCGGGGCGTCCGAGCTGCGCAGGTGCTGGAAGATGCCCCACTCGCGGAGCTTGGAGAGGTACGGCTCCGGGCCCTGCCAGCCGAGGATGGACAGCCGGCGCAGGTCGTCGACCTCGTCGGAGTCGGAGGAGCGGGAGTAGGCCAGCACCCGGCTGGAGGTGTCCTCGATCGAGACGATGCCGTTGGTGAGCACGGCGACGGTCTGGGCGAGGGAGAAGAGGTCGCCGGCGTTGGGTTCGGGGGAGCCGGGGGCGTCCGGGGCGTCCGGGCCGGCGATGATCGCCCGGGCGAGCGAGTCGAGGTGCTCCCAGCGGGTCTCGCGGCGCACCGAGAGCAGGGCGACGCCCGCGTCGGTGGCGGCCTCGCGCAGCGCGTCGGCCTGGCCGGGGCCGTCCAGCTTGACCGCGACGGCGGCGGCCCCGGCCCGGCCGGCCGCGCGCAGGGCGGGCAGGGCGGCCCGGCCGCGGGCGCCGATCGCGAGGACGAGTTCGCCGGGGGCGGCGGTCGGCGGGTCCTCCGGGTCGAGGATGGCGACGTCGCGCACCGCGACGTCCAGGCCCTGCGGGGCGGCCTGCAGTTCGACCAGCGGTTCGCCGAGGGACATCAGGAGTTGACGGAGCGGCAGGCCGGAGGTGGTCACGCCGGTCCTCCTTCATCCGCCCGGACAACGTTTCGCGGTCGATTTTAGCCGGGCGGACAGCGTTCGGGGCTGTCGTCGGGCGGAAGGCCGTCCGTGACCCCGCCGGCGCACCGACTGCGCCGTCCGCGCTCCCTTCGGCGTCCGCGCTCCATTGGGCGGCCGAGCGCCGTTCGGAGTCCGAGCGCCGGAGTGCGAGCCGGTGGCCGGGGCCAGGAGCGTGAGCCGGTGGTGCACGGAGGTGTGAACCATGGGGTGGGAGGGGACGGTTCGTGACCGCGGCGTGACCAGGTTCGTCGGGCCGGACAACGCCGTACGGGGGAATTTAGCCGCGCGGCCAATCAAGTGGCCCGGTAGCCAGGAATAGCGTTCGTGCCGTGGTCGGCGTGCAACCCGCGCCGGCAGTCCCCCCGCACTGAACGAAGGAGAGCGTGCGCTCTATGGACGCTGTGACCCAGGTCCCCGCGCCGGTGAACGAGCCGGTCCACAGCTACGCCCCCGGGAGCCCGGAACGGGCTCGCCTGGAGGCCAAGCTGAAGGAGCTGGGCGGCCAGGAGCCGGTCCAGCTGACCATGACGATCAACGGTGAGCGCCGGATGGGCGGCGGCACCGAGATCCACGTCGTCCAGCCGCACAACCACGCGGCTCGGCTCGGCACCCTGCGCAACGCCACCCAGGCCGACGCGCAGGACGCCATCGACACTGCCCTGGCCGCTGCCCCGGCCTGGCAGGCGCTCTCCTTCGACTCGCGCGCCGCGATCTTCCTCAGGGCCGCCGACCTGCTGGCCGGCCCCTGGCGCGAGACCCTGGCCGCCGCCACCATGCTCGGCCAGTCCAAGACCGCCCAGCAGGCCGAGATCGACACCCCCTGCGAGCTGGTCGACTTCCTGCGCTTCAACGTGCACTTCGCCCGCCAGATCCTGGCCGAGCAGCCGATCTCCTCGGACGGCGTGTGGAACCGCAGCGACCACCGCCCGCTGGAGGGCTTCGTCTACGCGATCACCCCGTTCAACTTCACCGCGATCGCCGGCAACCTGCCGACCGCGCCCGCGCTGATGGGCAACGTGGTGCTGTGGAAGCCCTCCCCGACCCAGCAGTTCTCCGCGCACCTGCTGATGCAGCTGCTGGAGGAGGCCGGCCTGCCCAAGGGCGTCATCAACATGGTCACCGGCGACGGCCTGGCCGTCTCCGAGGTCGCGCTCAAGCACCCGGCGCTGGCCGGCATCCACTTCACCGGCTCCACCGCCACCTTCCAGCACCTGTGGCGCGAGGTCGGCAACAACATCTCCGGCTACCGCACCTACCCGCGGATCGTCGGCGAGACCGGCGGCAAGGACTTCCTGGTCGCCCACCCGTCCGCCGACCCCAAGGTCCTGAAGACCGCGATGACCCGCGGCGCCTTCGAGTTCCAGGGCCAGAAGTGCTCGGCGCTGTCGCGGGCCTACGTCCCGGCGTCGATCTGGGCCGGCCTCAAGGACGAGTTCGCCGCCGAGGTCGAGGGCCTCACCATGGGTGACGTCAGCGACCTGAGCAACTTCATGTCGGCCGTCATCGACGACCGCTCCTTCGCCAAGAACAAGGCGGCCATCGACCGCGCCCAGGCCGACCCGCAGGTCGAGGTCCTCGCCGGCGGCACCTACGACGACTCGGTGGGCTACTTCGTGCGCCCGACCGTCCTGGTCTGCCAGGACCCGGCGAGCGAGTACTTCAAGGACGAGTACTTCGGCCCGATCCTGGCCGTGCACGTCTACGAGGACGAGAAGTACGAGGAGATGCTGGCCCAGATGGAGTCGGTGTCCCCGTACGGCCTGACCGGCTCGATCATCTCCCAGGACCGCGCCGCGGCCCAGGACGCGATGAACAAGCTGCGCTTCGCGGCCGGCAACTTCTACATCAACGACAAGCCGACCGGCGCCGTCGTCGGCCAGCAGCCCTTCGGCGGCGGCCGGGCCTCGGGCACCAACGACAAGGCGGGCGCCAAGCAGAACCTGGCGCGCTGGACCTCCACCCGCTCGGTCAAGGAGACCTTCGTCCCGCCGACGGACTACCGCTACCCGCACATGGGCTGACCAGCCCCGTGCCGCCGATCGTACGGCTCGTCCAGTAGCCACCGGTCACCCGCGACGCCCGGTCCCGCAGCCGGGCGCCGCCCGCCGGGGCGGCGGGGCCCACCCCCGTACCGCCGCCCCGGCCCTTCTGCCACCCTTGGAAACACCAGCTCCAGGAGTCACGATGCTCCGTTCCGCCCTTCTCGCGGCCTCCCGGTCCCCGCAGGTCCGCACCGTGGTCGAGAAGTTCCCGCCGACCCACGCGATAGTCGAGCGCTTCGTCGCCGGCGACGTCCTCGACGACGCCGTCACCGCCACGGACGACCTGATCGCCACCGGCCGCAAGGTCACCCTGGACCACCTCGGCGAGGACACCCAGGACGCCGCCCAGGCCGCCGGCACCGCCGAGGCCTACGAGCACCTGCTCAAGGCCCTCAAGGACACCGGCCTCGCGGCCGGGGCCGAGGTGTCGGTCAAGCTGTCGGCCGTCGGCCAGTTCCTCCCGGTGGACGGCGAGAAGATCGCGCTGGAGAACGCCCGCCGCATCTGCGAGGCCGCCGCCGACGCCGGCACCACGGTGACCCTCGACATGGAGGACCACACCACCACCGACTCCACCCTCGCCATCGCGCGCGAGCTGCGGGCGGACTTCCCCTGGCTGGGCGTCGTGCTCCAGGCCTACCTGCGCCGCACCGAGGCCGACTGCCGCGACTTCTCGGGCGAGGGCTCCCGCGTGCGCCTGTGCAAGGGCGCCTACAAGGAGCCCGAGTCGGTCGCCTTCCAGGGCAAGCACGAGGTCGACCTCGCGTACGTCCGCGCCCTGAAGGTCCTGATGGCGGGCGAGGGCTACCCGATGATCGCCTCGCACGACCCCAACATGATCAAGATCGCCGGCCAGCTGGCCCAGTGGAACGGCCGCAAGCGGGACTCCTTCGAGTACCAGATGCTGTTCGGCATCCGCCCCGAGGAGCAGCTGCGCCTCGCCGGCGAGGGCAACACGATGCGCGTGTACCTCCCGTACGGCCAGGAGTGGTACGGCTACTTCATGCGCCGCCTCGCGGAGCGCCCGGCCAACCTGACCTTCTTCCTGCGCGCCATGGCCACCCGCGGCTGACCCGGCGCCCCAGGCCACGGCCCGCACCCCTGACGGGGGGTGCGGGCCGTCGCGTGTTCGCGGCGCTAGAGGAGGTCCTTGGTGTCCAACTCGAAGTCGAACGGGGCTGGGACCATGAGCGGTTCACCAAATGTGGCGAGATGTACCTCGGTGTACTCCTCGCGGTGGGGCTTGCCGAAAAGGCTCACTTGCGACTTCTCGCGGTCGACCAGCAGGTAGAGCGGGATGCCGGCCCTGGCGTAACAGTGCCGCTTGGTGATGCGGTCGAGGTCGGGCTTGCTCGATGTGACCTCGGCGACCATGGCGACGCCGTCGGGCTCCATCCAGGGCGGGGCACCGCGGAAGAGGCGAAGTTCCCGCGGCGCGAACGTCGCATCAGGGATGACGTGGTTCTTCGGACAGAGACCACCGCTGACAAGCCGGAGACCTTTGCCACCGGACACCTGCATGTGGACCTTGGACTTGGCCTTCACCTGGTCGATGAGAAGGTCGATGCAGTCCTCGTGATCGCCGTCCGGCGGTGGTGCCACGATGATCTCTCCCTCGATGAGCTCGGCTCGGAAGCCTTCGGGGGAGTGCAGGCTCAGGAAGCTCTCCAGCAGGATGTCGGCCTGCGTCGGGGAGCCCGAGATCGGTTGCTCATGCGCCACAGCACTCATGATGCCCCTCCTTCAGAGGGTGGTCACGCTATTGGCGGCTCGACCGGGCTGTGCCGTAGACGGCGGAGTTTCACTCGATGGTGTGAGTTTGGAGCCTGGCATAGGATCCGTGCTGGTGAACTGGGCTGTCGGTGAGAGGAGTTGGCGATGCTGAAGGCTTTCGCGGAGCTGTCCACGCCGTTGGTGGCGGACGCCTGTGTGCGGCTCGGGGTGGAGCCGCGGGTGGCGCCGGTGGGGGTGGGGGCGGTGGTGGCCGGGGCCCGGGTGGCGGGGCGGGTGCTGCCGGTGCGGCACTACGGGAGCGTGGACGTGTTCCTGGAGGCGTACGGCGCGGCCCGGGACGGGGACGTGCTGGTGGTCGACAACGGCGGGCGGACCGACGAGGCCTGCATCGGGGACCTCGCGGTGCTGGAGGCGCGGGCCGCCGGGGTGGCCGGGATCGTGGTGTGGGGGCTGCACCGGGACACGCCCGAGCTGCTGGAGATCGGGCTGCCGGTCTTCAGCTACGGGGCGCTGCCGCTCGGCCCGGTGCGGCTGGACGGCCGGGAGCCGGAGGCGCTGCTGTCGGCGAAGTTCGGCCCGCACCCGGTGAGCGCCGAGGACGTGGTGTTCGCCGACGCGGACGGGGTGCTGTTCGTGCCCGCCGACCGGGTCGCCGAGGTGCTGGAGACGGCCGGCGCGATCGCCCGGACCGAGCGCGCGCAGGCCGGGCGGATCGCGGCCGGGGACACGCTGCGGCGGCAGACCGCCTTCGACGAGTACCTGCGGCGCCGCGCCGCGGACCCGGCGTACAGCTTCCGGCAGCACCTGCGGCGGGTCGGCGGGGCGATCGAGGAGTAGGACGGTTACAGCGGCCGGTGCATGACGTGCAGGCCGACGTAGCCGTCCACCGGGTGGAGGAAGGCCTCGGGGACGGTGCCGACGATCTCGAAGCCGAGCGATCGGTAGAGCTTCACGGCGTGGTGGTTGCTGGCGACCACCGCGTTGTACTGCATGGCGCGGAAGCCGGCCCGGCGGGCCCAGTCGAGGGTGTACTCGACCAGGGCCCGCCCGATCCCCTCGCCGTGGTGGGCCGGGTCGACCATGTAGCTGGCGCTGGCCACGTGCGAGCCGTTGCCGGGGCGGTTGCGGTTCATGTTGGCGGTGCCGAGGACCCGTCCGTCCTCGTCCACCGCGACCACCGTGCGGTTCGGGGCGGCGAGCATCCACCACTCGCGGCCCAGCTCGGAGGGCATGTCCAGGGGGTAGGGGAAGGTCTCGCCGGCGGAGACGACGGCGTGGAAGAACGGCCAGATGGCGGGCCAGTCCTCGGGGGTGGCCTCGCGGATGTCGATGGGCATCGGACCAGGATGATCCCCGACAGGCGGGCGGGCCACCGGTTTTCGGCGGTCCCGCCCGTCGGGCCGGTCTTCGAGGGGGCGTCGCGGGGCGGGTCAGCCGTTGAGGAGGGCGTCCTCGATCAGGGCGGCGGTGTGGGCCTGGCCGAGGGCGTTGGGGTGCACCACGGCGTATTCGAGGGGGATGACGCTGGTCAGCACGCCGTCCAGCCAGTGGTCGGCGTCGCAGACGCTGTGGCCGGCGCTGGCGGGGTAGAGGTTCACGAAAGTGTCGCCGCGGGCGGCGGTGTCCTGGGCGATGAGCGCGTTGAGCGGCTCCAGGAGCGCGGTGCGGGCCCAGGCGAGGTCGCCGGTGGTGAAGGTGCCGAACTGCAGGGGGTTGCCGTACTGGCAGAGGGCGGCGTCCTCGGGGACGAGGTGCGGGTAGCCGACGGTGAGGACCCTGGCGGACGGGGCCTTGGCGTGCAGCGCGGTCAGCATCCGGGAGTAGTCGCCGCGCAGCCGGTTCAGGCGGTCGGGCAGGCTCGCGTCGAACTTGTTCTTGCAGGGCGTGCCCCGGCCGAGCTGGACGGCGCCGAGTTCGATGCAGCTCTTGAGGATCTCGGCGAAGCCGAGGTCGTTGCCGCCGATCCCGACGGTGACCAGGTCGGTGGCCGGGTCGACGGCGTCGATCTGCGGCGGGACGGACGGGTAGGGGCCGTTGGGGTCGGTGCCGAGCGGCGGGAGCGGCCGGCCGAGCGGGGACTGCGCGCCGGTGTCGACGCTGCCGGTGGTGGCGCCGCTGCAGCTGACGTTGCGCAAGGCGACCAGGGAGCCGAGGTCGCGGCGGAGGATCTCGGGATAGGAGTCGACGGTGCGGGCGCAGCCGTCGCGCGGTTCGGTCTCGTCGCCGGTGGCCACGATGACCCCGGCGGTGTAGGAGTCGCCGAGGGCCGTCCACCGCAGTGCGGCGGCGCGGTCGCCGGGCCGGGCGGCGGCCTGGGCGGTGGTCGGGGTGATCAGTCCGGCGGCGAGCACGGTGGCGGTGCCGGCGACGGCGAGGCGGGACAGGAAGTGTGGCACGGCTCTCCTCCTCGGGGTGCGGGGGAGAGAGCGGATTCACCCCCCTGAGAGTCAATCGAGTCGCCGTGGTGGCGACTTGATGCCTCAAGGGGGTGAATTCACGGGCGCGGACGTGACGTCGGGAGGTCGTCGCGTGGTGTCGTGGCTTCGCGGGACCGGCGGCGGTGCGCGGCTACAGCGCCGCGGCGGCGGGCTCGGTCATCGCCCGCGCGGTCTTGCCGTCGACGTACTCGCCGAGTGCCGTCATCTCCCACTCGCCGCCCGGACGGCGGACCAGCTTGCACATCATCACACCGGTGTGGGGCTCGGAGTTGGTGAGGTCGAAGCGGACCAGCTCCTCCTCCGTCCGGGCGTCCAGCAGACGGCAGTAGGCGTCGCGCACGTCGGTGAACTTCTGGCCGGAGAAGGAGTTCACGACGAAGACCAGCCCGTGGACCTCCGCCGGCAGGCCCTCCAGGTGGACGGTGATCGCCTCGTCGTCGCCGCCCTCGCCGCCGACCAGGTTGTCGCCGGAGTGGGAGATCGCGCCGTTGAAGATGCTCAGCTTCATGAACCAGGCCGTCTCCAGCCGCTTGTGCCGGGCGTCGAAGGCGAGGCAGGAGGCGTCCAGGTCGATGTCACGGCCGCGGCCGGCGGACTTCCAGCCGAGGGCCATCCGGACGGAGGAGAGGAACGGGCGGCCGTTCTTGACCAGGGAGACCGAGCTGCCCTTGACCAGGTTGACCCGGCCCTTGTCCAGGGTGATCTTGGCGGGGGCGGCCGGGGCCGCGGACGCGGCGGGGGCCGGGGGAGCCGCGGGCGGGGCCGGGACGGCGGTCTGGCCGGTGGCGAGGGCGATCCGCGGGTCGACCGGGGTGCCTACCGGGGTGGCGGTCGGGGGCCCGGCCGGTGCGGGCGGGGCGGCCGGCGGAGCCGGGAGCTGGACGGTGCGGTCCACCGGGGCCGGCGGCGCGACCGGCGCGACCGGCGCGGCGGGGGCCTGGGCGGCAGGGGCCGGGACCGGGGCGGAGGAGGCGGGGGCCGGGGAGTCCTCGACGCTGACGCCGAAGTCGGTGGCGATGCCCGCGAGGCCGTCGGCGTAGCCCTGGCCGACGGCGCGCACCTTCCAGGCGCCGCCCCGCAGGTAGACCTCGACCACGATGAGCGCGGTCTCCAGGCCCAGCCGGGGCGGGGTGAAGGTGACCAGCACCTCGCCGGTGTCGGCGTCGCGGACGGTGGCGGTGGGCTCCATCCCGGCGAAGGTGGAGACCTGGTCGGCGGGGCTCGCGGTGACCACGATCTTGGTGATGCCGGCCGGGACGGCCCGGGTGTCGACGGTGATCGCGTCGGGGGTGCCGGCGGTGGCCGGGCGGTGGCTGACGCCGGGGCCGTTCGGGGCGTTGAAGAAGACGAAGTCGTCGTCCGAGCGGACCTTTCCGGCATCGGTCAGCAGCAGGCCGGAGACGTCCAGCGCCTTGGGCGCGGTGACCTCGACGCTCACTCGCGCGGCGGTCAGCGGTGCGTTGCCGCCTTGGGTCAGGACGGTGGACACGGACTCCTCCTCGGGTGCGGAACGGCGGCCCGGCCGGGGCCGTCGGGGCGCCGGGCCGGGGTGCTGCCCACAGTAACGAACGAGGTTCGGGGATGTGCCCGTCCGGAACGGCCGACCGTGGATCGTCGAACGACCGTTACACCCGGCCGTCGGCAGGTCAGCGAGCCGCGGTGGCCGGGGCGGTGGACGGTGCGGAGCCCGGGGAGGGGGCCGGTGCGGGGGCCGTTGCCAGGACCGGGCCTTCGGCCGGTTCGGGGAGCGGCGAGGCGGCCCGGGCGCGGGGCGCGCACGGCTCGGCGGGCAGCGGCTGCGCCGGGCCGAAGCCCCCGAGCGCGGCGACCGCGCGGGGGTGGTCGAGGGCGAAGGCGGAGACGCTCCAGCTCTCCGCCGGGGCCGCCTTGCGCGCCGCGGCGGACGGCTCCGCGGCCGGACGGGCACCGCGGACGCCGAAGGTGTAGTGGCCGGGCCGGACGTCGGTGCCGGGCGGGGTGGTGAAGCGGTAGACGAGGGTGCCGCGCTCCTGCTGGGCGGTGACCACGGCGCCCGGCAGGTCGGTCCAGGCGGCGCCGGCGCCGGGTGCCGACTCGCCCGGGGCGAGCCGGAACTCGGCCTGGAACGCGGTGACCGGCTCGGCCACCGCGAGGGCGAGCCGGTGGCGCAGGCCGTCCCGGCCGAGCGGGGAGAGCAGGGCGGCGCCGGACAGCGCGTGGTCGGTGTCCGGGGCGCTTCCGGGGCCGGCGCCCTCGACGGGGTCGGCGCCCTTGACGGGGTCGGCGCCCTTGACGGGGCCGGTGGGCGCGGTGGGCGCGTCCTTCCCCGGGGCGCCCGCGGCGCCGACGTCCGGGAGGGACGCGGCGGGCGGCGGCGCCGGGCGGCCGGGCACGGTCGGTCGCAGCCCGGGGATGTTCGGTCCCTGGCCGGGGGCGGAGGGGTCGTAGCCGGGCTGCTGGGCGTTCCAGGGCGGGGCCGGGACGGAAGGGGAGGGCGAGGGGCCGGCCGGGGCATCGGCCCCGGTACCGGTGAGCTGGGTGCCGCGGGCCGGTGCGTCCTGCCCGGCCGAGGCCTGGCCGCCGGTCTGGGGCGTGCCCGGGCCCGCCGTGCGGGACGCGGGCGGGGTGGCGGCGACCGGCGCGGGTCCCGACGGGCGTGCCGAGAGGTGCGAGGAGGGGGCCGTCGAGGGGTGGCCCGTGGCGGGGCGGCCGGCGGCGGGGGCGGACGACAGGCCGTCGGTCGGGGTCTGCTCCGAGGCCGCCTCGGCCTGGTCGGTGGCGCCCGGCGTGGGCGGCGGGGTGGAGCCGACCCGGGCGACGCCGGCCCGGCGGCCGATGCCCTGCTGTTCGTTGAGCAGCAGGGTGGTGGCGATGCTGATGCCGACCACGGTGGACATCGCCATCGCGGCACCGGACAGGCGCAGGGTGGGCAGCCGGAACAGGCCGCCGAACGGGCGCGGCCGCCCGTGCCGACCCTGCCGTGCGGGCTCGTGGTGCACGTCCCGCGCGGTGTCCTCGCGCACAGCCACCGGACCCCTCCCTCCCCGAAGCCGCCGTCGCGTCGCCGTATTCTCCCACGCGTCGCCGCCGGGTCCGGATCCGGCCGTCGCGGGCCGGTTCCGCGCGGGCCCGCCCGGGGAGAGGGCAGAGCGTACCAGTGGGTGATCACCTCCCGGTCGGCCCCCGTCCATTTCGTGGACGCCCTTTCAGCACACGGAAGTTGACGGTCCGTCTGACAAGGGCGAGTAAGGAGCGGCCGCCCCGGACGGGGGTTATTGCAACCCCCTTGCAACCCTTGCCCGGGGCGCCGGGCGTGACGCAGGCTGAGGTCATCCCACGCCGTCCCGGAGAGACCGTCATGCCGCCCGACCCGCTGTCCGCAGCCTCAAGTGCACCCCTCGCCGCCACCCCCACGGGCGGCGATGGGGACGGCTCCACCGCCGCTCCGGCGGCGGTGGAGGAGGTGCTGATCCTGCGGATCTCGCTGGGCGAGGAGGTGGTCGGCGAGGTGCGCACCCGGTTCCGGTTCGTCGCCGCGCGCCCGTACGAGGTCCTGCTGACCTTCCATCTGGGGCGGCCGGACGAGGCCGACTGGGTGTTCTCACGCGAACTGCTGCGCGACGGGCTGCGCGCGCTGAGCGGCCAGGGCGACGTCAAACTGTGGCCGGCGTACTGCCCGTGTCACGGCGCGACGCTGCACCTGGCGCTCGAATCCCCGCACGGCAGCGCACTGCTGGAGGCCTCCAAGCCCCGGGTGCAGGCCTGGCTGGACCGCACCTACGCGCTGGTCTCCGAGCACCAGGAGCGCCACTGCGGTCCCACCGACGCCGAGCTGGCCGCGCTGCTGGCGAACGGCTGACGACGGGACGCCGGATCCGCTCCGCCCGGCCGGGGTCGGAGCGTCAGCGACGCTCCGTCGGCGCGGCGACGCGCGGCGGCAGAGGCGGAGCACCGGGCAGCCGGGCCGTCCCCGCGGCCAGCGCGGCCCGCAGCCGCCGCACGGCCGGGGCCGAGGAGGAGGGCAGCAGGTCGTACGGGTCGTCCGGCCCGTCCACGGTGACCAGCACCGACTCGGCGATCCGGTACGGCCGGTGGGCCAGCAGCCCGCCCAGGTAGCGGCGCAGCCGGGAGAGCTCCGCGCGCACCGTCACCGTCCGGCCCGGGTCGCCGAACAGCGCGTCGGCGAGCTGGGCGGCCGTGCTGCCCTCGCGTCCGGTGGCGAGCAGGAGCAGCAGTTCGGCGTGGCGCGGGCTGAGCGGGTGCGACCAGCTGTCGGCCGCGCCCCGGACGGACAGCCCGGGGCGGTCCGGGCGGCGCAGGTCCAGCCGGAGGTGGGCGCCCTCGGCCTGTTCGGCGGTCACCGTGCCCGAGCCGTTCTCCCCGGGCGGCCGGACCGGGCGCACCAGCCAGCCGTCGGCGAGCGGCTCCAGCGCGCACTCGCCGAGGCCCGGCACCCAGTGCACGGCGGCCGGGGTCCAGCCCTCGCTGGGCACCCGCAGCCGGCTGGGCGGCGGCAGCCCGGCCGCGGCGGCGGTCCAGCCGGCCGCGTCCACCACCAGCGCCGGGCCGCCGACCCGGGCGAGCAGCGGGGCGGCCAGGGTGCGCAGCTGGTGCAGCGCCTCCAGCCGGTGGGCGCGCAGCTCGGTCTCGGCCAGCCGGGCGGCCGTCGCGGTGAGCTGGAGCAGGTACGGGCGGATGCTGTGCGCCGGGCCGCTCAGGTTGATGGCGCCGACCAGCTGCCCGGTGCCGGGGTCGCGCACCGGTGCGGCCACGCAGGTCCAGGAGTGGTGGCTGCGCAGGTAGTGCTCGGCAGAGTGGACGTGCATCGGGCGCCGGGCGCGCAGCGCGACCGCGATGCCGTTGGTGCCGACGCTCTCCTCGATCCAGCGGGCGCCGGTGATGAATCCGATCCGGTCGGCGCTGCGGCGCAGGCCGCGTTCGCCCTCCTGCCAGAGCACGTGGCCCTCGGCGTCGGCGACGGCCAGCAGCAGCGGGGCCGTGCCGCCCGTCTCCACCAGGGTCTCGCGCAGCACCGGCAGGACGGTATCGAGTCCGCTGGTGCGGCGTCGCTGTTCGATTTCGCCGGGGCCCAGCAGGACGGCGGCGGCGCCGGTGTCGGGGTCGAGGCCGAGGCGGCGCAGCCGGGCCCAGGAGTCGCCGATCTCGGGCCGGGGTTCGAGCAGGCCGGGGCCGCCGGTCTCCTCGGCGCGGGCGGGGGTGGACAGTTCCCGGGCGGCGGCGTCGGCGAGGGTGCGGTCGTGGACCTTGGCCAGCTCCGTCGCGGACGGCGGGGTGCGGCGCTCTGGTCGTCGGGACTGCCGTCCGGTCTGCCGCACTCGCTTCGCTCCTCGCCGCCGTTCGAGGACGCGTCGGGGCCGACGCGCTGACGAAAGCGTACGGGTGCGGTGGGCCGCTGGGGACGGGGTCGGGCAAGTCGGCATACCGGGCGGTACGGAACGCGGGTCCGGCCCAGGGCCCGGCCGTGCCCGCCGGGGTGCGGGGCCCGACCCCCGGCTGGCACGGCCGGCGGTCAGCGCTGGGCGCCGGAGCCATGCTGGGCCGCCTCCACGGTGTGGTGCAGGTCGGCGGTGGCCTCCAGGGCGGCGCCGGTGCTCAGCGCCAGGCAGGCGGCCAGGGCCACGGCGGCGGCCCGCAGCCAGGTGCCCGGGGCGGGGGCCGGACGGGGCCGGAGCAGCGCGGCGACCCGGCGCGGGACCGGGCCGGAGTGGGCGGTGGCGACCGTCCGGGGGCGGGCCGGCCAGGGGGAACGGCTCGCGGCCAGGGCCGCCCGGCCGACCGCGCGGGCGGTCACGGCGCGGTCGCCGACCCGGGCCGCCGCGACCTCGTCGGCCCAGCGCTCCAGGTGGTACCCGAGGGGTGCGCGCAGCGGGCGCAGCGCCGGATGGACGTCGGCGGCGTGCTCGGCGAGGGCCAGGAAGAGGTGGTGGCGGGAGGTCAGGTGGGCCCGTTCGTGGGCGAGCAGGGCGGAGCGCTCGGGGCCGTCGAGGACGCGCAGCATGCCGGAGGTGACCACGATCCGGCCGGGCTCGCCCGGTCGGCCGGGGCGGCCCAGGCGGCCGGGCAGGGCGAAGGCGTCGGCGCAGTCGTCGTCCAGCACGGTGAGCGGGTGGTCGGCGGGCCGGAACAGCGCGGCGGGCCGCAGGAGGGCGACCGGCCGCAGGCGGGCGGCGAGCCGGGTGAGCGCGGGCGGCCACGCCGAGGGGCGTGACCGGCGCACCGAGGCGCGCGGGGGGCGCATGTCCGAATGCTGGGCAGGGGAGGGGGTGCGGCCCGGCCGGTGGGCGCCGGCCGGGTCCGTCCGGTCCGTCCGGTGGCGGTCGGTGCGGTCGGTGCGGTCGGTGTCGCCGGCGCCGTCGGTGGGTCGGCCGGGGTGGTCGTGGGCCGGGAGCGCGGCCCGGGCGGTGCGCAGCTCCCGCTGCCGCCGGTGGACGGTGCGCGCCGCCAGTGCGCCGAGCGCGAGGAGCGCCAGGGCGGCGAGCGCGGCCGCGAACGGCGCGTCGGGCGAGGCCGCGGTGAGCCAGGGCAGCGAGAGGTGGCCGAGGGCGGCGACGGGCGGGAGCTGGAGCAGCCCGTCGGCGGCGAGCAGGCCGAGCGAGCAGAGCGTGCCGCCGGCCAGCACGGCGGCGGTCGCGGCCAGCATCCAGGCGGCGGCCCGCGGCGGCAGCGCCTCGGCGAGGCGGCGGGCCAGCGGGGCGGCGAGGAAGGGCAGCAGCAGCGGGACCCAGACGGCGAGCATCATCGGCCGGCCGCTCCCGGGGTGCCCCGGCCCGGGGTGTACGGGCCCGCGGCGCCGCCCCCGGTCGCCTCCGTGCCCGGGGCGCCGTCGCCGAGCAGTGCGCGCAGCAGTTGCTCGTCCTCGGCGGAGAGGTCGGAGACGAAGCGGGCCAGCACGGTGGAGCGGTCGGCCTCGCGGCCGAGTTCGGTGTGCATCCGGCGGGCGGCGAGCCCCGCGGTGTCCTGGACGGTCGGGGTGTAGGCGTAGGCCCGGCCGGCCCGGGTGCGCACGACCGTTCCCTTGTCGAACAGTCGGCCGAGGATCGTCGCGATGGTGGTGCGGGCGAGGTCCCCGCCGAGCGCGGCCTGGACGTCCTGCGGCGTCATCGGCTGCCGGGCGGACCAGAGGGCGGCCAGCACCTCGGCCTCCAGCTCCCCGGCGGGCCGGCGGGCGGACGGTACGTCGGGCATGGCGGCGCTTCCTCCAAGTTTCGTCTACAGTCATGTAGACCGTCTACGCAACTGTAGACGGTCCGGGCGGGTTCCGATGCGAACCGCCCCCCAACGTACGGGAGGTCCGTCGGCCTTGCTCCAGTTCCTCGCCGATCCGGCCGTTCACCTCGCGGTGAACCCGCTGGACGCGTCCTCACTGCTCGCCGCCTTCGGGGCGCTCGGCATCGCCGCGGTGCTGTTCGCCGAGACCGGCCTGCTGGTGGGCTTCTTCCTGCCCGGTGACTCGCTGCTGTTCACCGCCGGACTGCTCTGCGTCCCCGGCGCCACCGAGGGCCCGCAGCTGCACCTGTGGCAGGTGCTGCCCGCCGCCCTGGTCGGCGCGCTCGTCGGAGCCCAGGTCGGCTACCTGATCGGCCGCCGCGGCGGCCGGGCGCTGCTGGCCCGGACCCGGCGCAAGAGCCTGCTGGAGGGCGCGGCGCGGGCCGAGGAGCTGCTGACCAAGTACGGGCACGGCAAGGCGATCGTGCTCGCCCGGTTCATCCCGGTGGTCCGTACGGTGCTGAATCCGCTCTGCGGCGTACTCGACGTGCCGGTCCGCTCGTTCACCCTCTGGCAGGTGCTCGGAGGCGTGGTCTGGACGGTCGGCGTGGTGCTCGCCGGGTACGGGCTCGGCTCGTCCGTCCCCAGCATCGACCGATATCTGCTGCCCATCATCGGTCTGGTAGTAGTTGTCTCCGTGCTCCCCATTGTTCTCGAACTGTTCCGCGCCCGTAAGGCGCGACGTCACGGAGGTGACATGTGACGCCATCCCGGGCGCTCGCCGTGTACGACGGCAGCGGAATCGACGGCGGCCTGTACAGCCGGGTCAACGGCTGGGCGCAGTCGGCCCCGCACTGGCTGGACGAGCTGATCAAGGTCTGGTCGGCGCTCGGCCTCGGGCTGTTCGCGGTCTTCATGCTCCTCGCGTGGTGGCGGGCGCGCGGCGCGGACTCGGCCGTGATGGCCAGGGTGCTCGCCTCGCCGGTGATCGTGGTCGTCGCGTACGGCGTCAACTCGGTGTTCAAGGGCGCGGTCGAGGAACTCCGGCCGTGCGCCCAGATCCCCGGCAGCGTCGCGCTGGAGACCTGCCCGGGCACCGGGGACTGGTCCTTCCCGAGCAACCACTCGGTGATCGCCTTCGCCGCCGCGGCCGCGCTCTGGTTCGTCGACCGGCGGCTCGGCTGGGTGGCCGGCCTGTTCGCGGCGCTGATGGCCGCCTCCCGGGTCTGGGTCGGCGTGCACTACCCGCACGACGTGGCGGTGGGAGCACTGGTCGGGCTGCTGGTCGCGGTGGTGCTGGCGCCGCTCGCCGGGCGCTGCGGACCGCTGGTGGACCGGATGCGGGCGGGTGCGCTGCGGCCGCTGCTCGGGCCGGGCGCGCTGCCCCCGGTCGACCGCGGCTACGCGACGCAGGGGCGCTGACCCCGCCGCCGACACCGCCGGGCACTCCGACGCCGCTGCGCGCTCGGACGCCGTTTCCCGGGCCGCCCGCCCCTTGTCCGGTTTCGGACGACGGGTGGAGCATGTGAGCCGGGCGTGGGGCCTCCTCCGGGGGGCGCCCGCCCGGCTCAGTCGTGCTCGGGCGCGCGGGGCGCCGGGCGTGCCAGCGGAGGGAGTGCCGAATGCCGTACCGACTCGACATCACGCAGGGGGACTGGCCGGGGGACCTGCTGCACAAGGGCGTCGAGGGGCTGCTGGCCGAGGCCATGGTGCTCACCCTCGCCACCGCGGGGCACGAGCACGGCCCGCACGCCAACCTGGCCTTCTTCGCGTACGACGACGACCTCGTCCTCTACTTCGTCAGCGAGCGCTCCACCCGGCACAGCCACCACCTGGCCGAGGAGGCCCGGGCCGCCGCCACCGTCTTCCTGCCGCCGCCGGCCTTCGGCGAGCAGCTGCGCGGCCTCCAGCTGACCGGCGGCGCGGGCGAGGCCTGGGGGCGGCAGGCCGAGGCGGCGCTGGCCGCCTACCAGGGGCGCTATCCGGCCTTCGCGCGGGACGAGGAGGCCCGGCGGCAGTTCCTGACCGGCGGCGGGGCGGCGGCGCTGTACCGGTTCCAGGTGGAGGAGCTGACAGCGGTGGACGAGCCGAACTTCGGCCGGCGCAACTACCTGCGGGCGCGGGTGGTGCGGTCGTAGCCGCCTCGGTCGCCGGGGCGGGCCCGGCGGCCACGGCCGCCGGGTGGTCGTCGGGTTGTCTGTACAACTTCCCAGGTGGTTCATCTCCGGGACGGCAGTCCGACGCCCCTCGGACACCCGGGCGCATCAGCCTGGACGCATGAGAGTCATCGTCGTAGGAGCAGGCGCGCTCGGCAGCATGCACGCCTGGCAGGCCGTCGAGCGCGGCCACGAGGTCGTCCACCTGGAGCGCGAGACCGAGGCCCGTGGCGCCTCCGTGCGCAACTTCGGCCTGGTCTGGGTCAGCGGCCGGGCGCAGGGCGAGGAACTGGACACCGCGCTGCGGGCCCGCGAACTGTGGGAGTCCATCGGCGCCCGCGTCCCGGACCTCGGCTTCCGGGCGAACGGGTCGCTCACCGCGATCCGCACCGAGGCCGAACTGGCCGTCGCCGAGCAGGCCCTGAACCTGCCGGACGCCGCCGCCCGCGGCTACCGGCTGCTCGACCCGGACGAGACCCGCGCCGTCAACCCGGCCCTGCGCGGCAAGCTGCTCGGCGCCCTGTGGTGCGAGCGCGACGCCGCCGTCGAGCCCCGCACCGCCCAGCGCGCGCTGCGCGGCCACCTGGAGTCCACCGGCCGGTACACCTTCCTGCCCGGGCGCGAGGTGCGCGAGGTGGTCGGCGAGAACGCCGTCCGCGACGACCACGGCGACGTCCACACCGGCGACCTGGTGATCCTCTGCACCGGCGCCTGGCTCGGCGGCCTGGTCCGCGAACTCGCCCCCGCCCTGCCGGTCCGCCGGGTCCGCCTCCAGATGATGCAGACCGACCCGCTCGGCGAGACCCTGACCACCTCCGTCGCCGACGGCGACAGCTTCCGCTACTACCCGGCCTTCGCCGGCACCGCCCTGGACCGGCTGCGCGAGACCCAGCCGCAGCCGCCGGTCGCCGCCGAGCACAGGATGCAGCTGCTGATGGTCCAGCGCAGCGACGGCGGCCTGACCATCGGCGACACCCACGAGTACGACCAGCCGTTCGGCTTCGACGTCGTCGAGGACCCGTACGACCACCTGGCCGGCGTGGTCGAGGAACTGCTCGGCCGCCCGATGCCGCGGATCCGCCGCCGCTGGGCCGGGGTGTACGCCCAGTGCGTCGACACCACCCGGGTCGTCCACCGCGAGCGCGTGCGCGACGGCGTCTGGCTGGTCACCGGCCCCGGTGGCCGCGGCATGACCTGCTCACCCGCCATCGCCGAGACCACCGCCGAACTCGCCAACCTGTAAGGAACCTTGTTGTGACCACCGATATCCGCCTGGTCGTGCTCGACATGGCCGGCACCACCGTCGCCGACGACGGCCTGGTCGAGCAGGCCTTCACCGCGGCCGCCGCGTCGCTCGGCGTCGAGGCCGGCAGCCCGGAGTTCGACCCGATGCTGGCCCACGTCCGGGCCACCATGGGCGAGTCCAAGATCTCCGTCTTCCGGCACCTGTTCGGCGAGGAGGAGAAGGCCCAGCGGGCCAACGCCGCCTTCGAGACCGCCTACGACGACCTGGTCGACGCCGGCCACTGCGCCGCCCTGCCCGGCGCCGCCGAGGCCATCGCCGAACTGCGCGGCCGGGGCCGCAAGGTGGTCCTCACCACCGGCTTCTCCCGGACCACCCAGGACCGCATCCTGGACGCCCTGGGCTGGCGGTCCGTCGCCGACCTGACCCTCTGCCCCGCCGAGGCCGGCCGCGGCCGCCCGTACCCCGACCTGGTGCTCACCGCGCTGCTGCGCACCGGCACCGACTCGGTCCACCAGGTCGCGGTCGCCGGCGACACCGGCTACGACATGCTGACCGGCACCCGGGCCGGCGCCCCGGTCGTCGCCGGCGTCCTCACCGGTGCCCACGACGAGGCCCGTCTGCGGGCCGACGGCGCGACCCACGTCCTCGGCTCGATCGCCGAACTGCCCGCCCTGCTGGGCTGATCCGGCACGCCGCCCCGGGCCCGGCCCGGGGCGGCGCCCGGCCGGTTCAGGCGACCGGCCGGCCCGGACGGTCGACGGCTCGGACGGCCGACGGCCCGGGCCGGCGCACCGACCAGAGCACGGCGCCGTCGATCAGGACGTTGCAGCCGAGGAACAGCAGCAGGTAGGCGGGGGAGCCGACCTCGCCGGGGAGCTTGGGGGCGACCCGCCCGGCCGGGTCCATCCGGACGGTGATCACGTCGCCGCGCTTGAACAGCGCGTCGCGCTCCTCCAGCGGGCCGCCCGGGACCTCGTCGTTCAGCTCCGTGGCGGCCAGGGTGTACGCCCGCCCGGTGCCGTGGAGCGAGTCGGTGACCTTCTCGTCGACCACCACGGCCCGTACCGTCCGGCCCGAGCCCAGGATCAGGTTGGTCCAGGCGGTGGAACCCGCGAGGTACGCGACGAAGGCGACCGCGCAGATGCCCGCGCTCCAGCCGAACATCCTCTTCTGGAACGCGGGGTTGGTGTCGGCGTCGCGGCGCAGGGCGAACGCGATCAGCATCACCAGGGGGTAGCCGAACCCGACCACGGTGGCGAGGAACGAGTTGACGTAGACGTCCAGCGCGATGACGGCGACGAGCATGGCGGTGGAGAGCGCGATGAGCGCCACCGCGCCCCCGAGCCGGCGCGGGCCGCTTCGGGTTCCCCGGCCGGGCGGAGCGACTGTCATCCGAAGGCCTTCCGGACGTTGTCCCACTGGTCGGGCGGCACGGTGTCGCGACTCTCGTCCCGGGGCGGGTGGAAGGAGATACCGCGGTACGCGGCGGCGACCAGCGGCAGCCACTCGTCCCAGTGGTCGACGTCCTCGGTGGTGAAGACGGCGGCGACCACGTACGGGCTCCACGGGTGCGGGATCAGCAGTTCGAGCTGGCGGACCGTGCCGACGGCCGACTCCGGTACGCCGAAGACCGCGCCGGGCACCGGGACGATCAGCTCGCGGGCGGCCAGGGCGGCACGGCCGAGCGGCAGGTCCACCACGCCGACGTCGGCGTCCGGCCAGGCCTCGGCCAGCTCCGCGGCGACCCGCGCGGGGTAGCTGCCCGGCGCGCCGAGGTCCTGCGGGCGGAGGAAGACGGAGAGCACGCCGTGGATCGGACCGCCGTCCCCGGCCCGGACCAGGCAGCCGGACACGTGGACGGCGCCCTCCCGCAGCTGGGCCTGGAGCGCGGTCTCGGAGGCGATCACGGCGGCGAGCTTCTGCTCGGCCCCGGCGTCGGGGAAGAGCGCGTCCAACTGCTCCGCGGCCCGGGCCATCCGGTCGCCGGGGTCCTCGTCCAGGTCGACGGCGGTGAAGCCCGCGGGCAGGTCGAGCCAGAGCGGCGGGGCGGTGGCCCCCGGGGTCTCAACGGCCATAGCCGGCCGCCCATCCGCCCATGCCGAGCAGGTTGCCGACGGTGGACACGCTGCCGATGATGACGTTGGCCTTGCCGCCGCCGGCCGCCATGCCCGCCGAGCCGATGACGCTGTTGCCGCCGGTGGTGTAGTTGACCGCACCGGCGAGGTTGTCGCTCGGGTTGTCCTGGGTGAGCGCGTACGCGGTCGGGGCGTTGAGCCCGGCGGTGGTGGCGGCCTGGACGCCGTCGGAGACGTTCATCGCGGTGGCCTTGGAGACGCCGAGCTTGATGGCCGGCTTCTCGATCGCCGTGGTGAAGAGCGGGTTGGCCGGGTCGATCCCCCGGGCGGCGGTCCGGACCTCGGTGGACCCGGCGGAGACCGCGCCGCGCACGCCCGCACCGGCGGCGCGGGCCTCCCGGACGGCGGTCACGCCCTTGGCCGCGACGCCCACGCCGGGGATCGCGCCGAGGACGTCGCCGCCCAGGGTCAGCCAGTTGCCGATGTTCTTCTGCGGCGGCCACAGCTGGCCCTTGGCGGCGTACTGGGTCGCGTGCGCGCCCGCGGCGGCGGCGCTCAGCAGGAGCGCCGGCAGCGCGAAGGCGGGGAAGAAGATCGCCGCGACGCCGCAGACGCCGGCCGCGACGGTCAGCAGGTCCGCGCCGTGGTTCTTGAACCAGTCGCCGACCTTGCTGAGCCAGCCGGGCTCCGGCGGGGCCTTGCTGTCGGCGGCCTTGCGGACGGCCTCGGCCGTCTTCTTCGCGTCCGACTGGTGGGTCCCGGCGAGCTCGTGGGCCTGCTTCTGGAGGCCGGCCAGCTCGTTGGAGGCGCTGGTGAGCAGGCCGGCGGCCGAGTCGAGGTGGCTCTTCGCCGTGTTGTAGCGCTGTTCGGCGGCGGCGAGGCTCGCGTCGTCGGAGTAGTGGCGGCCGGCCAGTTGGAGGTCGGGGGCGGCGGCCGCGGCGCTGTGCGCCCGGTCCGCTTCGTCCTTCTTCTTCTTGGCGGCGACCGCGGAGGCGGCCAACTCGGCCGCCTTGGGCTGGTGTTCGGTGAGCGCCTTGTACCAGACGTCGAGCGCCGTGTAAGCCGCGGTGATCGAGTCGGCGGCGTCCTGGAGGTAGCCGGGGAGCTTGTCGAACTGCTTGGCGAACTGCTTGGCGGCCTCGCCCGTCCACTCGCCCTGGTTGGAGGAGAGCTGGGAGAGCGTGGTGTGCACGCCGGTCAGGTGCTGGCCCACCCGGCGCAGACCGGCGCTGAGCGCGGTGACGGCGGCGGAGTCGCCGGGGGTGGGGTTGAAGCCGAGGCCGGACCAGTCGGGTGCCGGCGGCGTCGGGGCGCTCACGACTGGCCCGCCGGGGTGAGGACCTTGACGATGCTCTGCTCGGTGCCGTCGTAGTTCTTCTGCACCTGCTCCAGGCCCTCGTCCAGGACCTTGACGCACTCGCGGACCTTCTTCAGGCCGAACTGCCACTTGTCCTTGAAGTGCCCGCAGGCCTCGTCCAGGAAGTCGAAGCCGGTGCCGGTGTGGCCGGCCGCTTCGAAGGCCTTGAGCCCCTGTTCGAGTTCGTCGCCGCAGCCTTTGAGGTCCTGGGCCAGCTTGGCGAGGAATTCTGTACTGACTTTGAAGTCGGACACTTTCGCCCCCCGATGCGTCGTTCGTCGGACCGGGCGAGCATAGCCCCGACCAGTGCGCCGATGATCGCCCGTGCCGGGGCCCGGGGGAGGATGTTTGCGGGACCTTTACGGGCCGTCGACGCCTTCTTGACGTCGGCGGCCCGGCCCGGAGGGACGTGCGAAGGTCGGTCTCAGCGGCGCCAGAAGCCGCGCTTCTTCGGGGTGACGAGCCGCACCACGGCCGTGACGAACAGTTCGGCCACGGGCGAGGGCCCCGGGCCGTGGTTGAGGTGGCTCTCGGCGGTCCACTCGCCGAGGACGGTGCCGGGGCTGCCGTCGAAGGGGCTGAACGCGTGCTCCAGGGTCACGTAGCGCACCGACCTGGCGCCCTGGGGCTGGACGGCGGCGACGAAGTGGGCCTCGGTGGCGCCGACCGCGGTGGGCAGGGTGACCAGCAGCATGTGGTGGCCGTCGACCGACAGGTGCCGGCAGTCGAGGCCGTGGTGGGGCAGGCGGTCCCCGGGCGGCAGGGCGGCGCCGAGGTCGTCCCAGATCTGGGTGACGACGGGCAGCAGGCTGCCGCCGTCCGGGGTCGGGGTGGCCACGCGTGGGCCGAACTCCAGTACCTGGCAGGCGAGTTCGCGGTGGACGAAGCGGTAGTGATGGGGTCGGGGGTCCGTCATGGGGGACACCGTAGCGAAGGGTTCGGGGCGGGAGGTCGGCACGTCCGACGTCCCGCCCCGACAGGGTGGTTGACCAGCGTATTCGGAAATTGACGGACCGTCAGGGCCTTGTCAGGAGTGTCCGCCCTTGAGGTTGAGCACGACCACCCCGACGATCACCAGCGCTATGCCCAGCCACTGGAGCCGCCCGAGCGACTCGCCGAAGGCGACCACGCCGATCCCGGCGACCGCCGCGGTGCCGGCCCCGGACCAGACCGCGTAGGCGACCGAGACCGGTATGTGCTTGAGCGCGCGGCCGAGCAGCACGAAGGAGAGCGCGTAGCCGATGCCGACGCCGAGGCTCGGCCAGAGCCGGGTGAACCCCTCGGTGAGCTTGAGGCAGCTGGTGGCGCAGACCTCGCTGACGATGGCGAGGGCGAGCAGGAGATAGGGCATGTCAGGGTCGAACCGCGCCGGGACCGGCGAGCTTCCCGAGCAGGGCGAGGTCGGCCTGCTCCAGGCTGGCGAGCAGGGTGATCCGCTCGCCCCGGGGCATCGGCACCGCGGTGGACGGCACGGCGAGCACGGCGCAGCCGGCCGCGGTGGCGGAGGCGACCCCGGTCGGGGTGTCCTCGACGGCGAGGCAGGCCGCCGGGTCCAGGCCGAGCCGCTCGGCGGCGGCGAGGTACGGGTCGGGCGCGGGCTTGGTGCGCTCGGTGTCCTCGGCGGCCAGGGTGACGGCGAACCAGTCCCGGCCGATGGCGGACAGCACCAGGTCCACCACCCGGCGCGGGGAGGCGGAGACCAGCGCGGTGGGCACCCGGGCGTCGCGCAGCGAGGCCAGCAGGGCGAGCGCGCCGGGGCGCGGAACCGTCTCGGCGGCGACCTTGCCGGCGAAGGAATCGCCGAGCCGGGCGGCGAGTTCGGCCTCGCCGAGCGTGGTGCCGCTGACCCTGTGCAGGTGGGCGGCGGTGTGCTCGATGGCCTGGCCGAGCACCTCGGGGGCGTCCTGGTCGGTGAGCGGGCGGTTCAGTTCCTCGGCGAGTTCGGCGGCGGCCTGCCACCACAGCTGCTCGGTGTCCACCAGGGTGCCGTCCATGTCGAAGAGGACGGCGGCGGGCAGGACGGCGGCGGGCAGCGCGGCGGCGGGCGGGGCGGAGTTCCCGGGCAGAGCGGAGTCGGGCAGGGCGGAGTCAGGCATGGCGGTACCT
Source organism: Kitasatospora sp. NPDC054795 (assembly GCF_053611565.1). NCBI lineage: Bacteria > Bacillati > Actinomycetota > Actinomycetes > Kitasatosporales > Streptomycetaceae > Kitasatospora > Kitasatospora sp. NPDC054795. The sequence goes on along the minus strand of NZ_JBSHAP010000008.1, from coordinate 59,041 downwards.
TCGGTGGTTCTTCGGTGCTCCGGTGGACGGAGCAGGGAGGTACGAGGTTCTCAGGCGGTGCGGCGGTCCACCAGTACGGGGCGCTCCGGCAGGGTGAGCGCGGCCCGGGCGCCGGCCGGCAGGGCGGCGGCGGCCTCGGTGGGCAGGTCGGCCTTGACCTCGGTGCCGTCGTCCAGGCGGACGGTGAGCCGGGTGACGGCGCCCAGGAAGGAGGCGGTGACCACCAGCGCGGGGCCGTCCTCGGCCGGGGTCAGGGTGACGTTCTCCGGGCGGACCAGCACCTGGAGCTCGCCGTCGGCCGGGATCGCGCCGTCCACCGCGTGCCGGCGGCCGAGCACCTCGACGCCGTCCGAGGTGCGGGTGCACGGGATGCGGCTCATGGTGCCGACGAACTCGGCGACGAAGGCGGTGGCCGGCCGGCTGTACAGCTCGGACGGGACGGCGCACTGCTCCAGCCTGCCGGCCCGCAGCACCGCGACCCGGTCGGCCATCGACAGCGCCTCCTCCTGGTCGTGGGTGACGAACAGGGTGGTGATGCCCAGCTCCTGCTGGAGGCGGCGGATCTCGTCGCGCAGCTGGAGGCGGACCTTGGCGTCCAGCGCGGACAGCGGCTCGTCCAGCAGCAGGACGCGCGGCTGGAGGGCGAGCGCGCGGGCGAGCGCGATGCGCTGCTGCTGGCCGCCGGACATCTGGTGCGGGTAGTGGTCGGCGCGGTGCGGCAGGCCGACCAGCTCCAGCAGCTCCTGGGCCCGCTTGCGGCGCTCGGCCTTGCCGGTGCCGCGCATCCGCAGCCCGAAGGCGACGTTGTCCAGGGCGGTCAGGTGCGGGAAGAGGCTGTACGACTGGAACACCATGCCCGCGTCGCGCTTGTGCGCGGGGATCGCGGTGATGTCCCGGCCGTCGACCAGCACCTCGCCGGAGTCGTGCTGCTCGAAGCCGGCCAGGATGCGCAGCGCGGTGGTCTTGCCGCAGCCGGACGGCCCGAGCAGGGCGATCAGCTCGCCCGGGTGGACGGTCAGGTCCAGGCCGTCGAGGGCGGTGGTGGCGCCGAACGCGCGGCGCAGGGAGCGGAATTCGACGGTGGCGCTGCCGGGGGAGAGCGAGACGCCGTTGGCGATGGCGGTGGCCGTGGTCATGACTGGTGACTCCGGGGGGTTTCAGGAGGTGGCGGTCTTGGCGCGGCGCTCGCGCCCGGCGGTGGCCAGCAGGAGCAGCAGCAGCCAGGTGAGCAGCAGGCTCAGGATGGAGACCGCGACCGACATGTGGGCCTGGCTGTTGCCGACCGAGTAGATCCAGACCGGGAAGGGCTGGTAGCCGAGGATCGAGGCGGTGGTGAACTCGCCGAGGACCAGGGCCAGGGTGAGGAAGGAGGCGTTCAGCAGGGCACCGCGCAGGTTGGGCAGGACCACGGTGAACACCGCGCGCGGCCAGCTCGCGCCGCAGTTGCGGGCGGCCTCGACCAGGGTGCGCACGTCCATCGAGCGCAGGCCGGCGTCCAGCGCGCGGTAGGCGAGCGGCAGGGCCATCAGCACGTAGGCGACGACCAGCACCAGCGGGAAGTCCGGGTCCTGGACGAACACGAAGGTCTGGAAGAACGGGGTGTCCATCAGGTAGTCCGGGCCCCAGCGCAGCACGCCGATGAGGCCGGCGGTCAGGGCGACCGGCGGGACGACCAGCGGCAGGGTGCAGAGCACGTCGATGACCGGGCGCAGCTTCGGCGAGCCGAGCCGGACGGCGATCAGCGCCGGGACGAGCAGGAGCAGCAGCACCACGACGGTGACCACGGCGAGGCCGAGGGTCAGCCAGAGGCTGTCCAGGAAGCCGGGGGCGGAGAGCAGTCCGGTGTAGGCGGAGAAGGAGATGCCCTTGGGCTCGTCGATCGAGAACCAGAAGGAGGCCGCGAGCGGGACGACGAAGTAGACGCCGGCGAGCAGCAGCACGGCACCGCGCCACCAGCGCACGTCGCGTCGGCCGGGGCGGGCGGGGGTGGTCAGCTGAGCCATCGGGCGCTCCGGCGCTGGAGGGGGAGGTACACGGCCATCACCAGGACGGCCACGACGATCATGTTGAGGCTGAGGGCGAGGGCGAGGTTGCCCTGGCCGACCAGCACGTTGCCGGAGAGCGCGTCCGCGATCGAGCGGCTGACCAGCGGGACGGTCGCGCCGACCATGGCGGCGGCCGTCGCGTAGGCGGCGAAGGCGCTGCCGAAGAGCAGCACGAAGCCGCCGAGCAGGGAGGGCAGCAGGATCGGCAGGGCGACGTGGAGCCAGTACTGGAGGTTGGTGGCCCGGTTGTTCTGGGCCGCCTCGCGCCACTGGGTCCGCAGGCCGTCCAGGGCCGGGGTGATGGTGAGCACCATCAGCGGGACGAGGAAGTACAGGTAGACGACCGTCAGGCCGGTGAAGGAGTACAGCGACCAGCCGTGGTCGGTGAGGTGCAGCAGCCTGGTGATCTCACCGGCGTTGCCGAGGGTGGCGACGAACGCGAAGGCGAGCGGCAGGCCGCCGAAGTTGGCGAGCACGCCGGAGGCGGTGAGCACCGCCTGGCGCAGCCAGCCGCGCCGGGAGGTGACGACGGCCTGGGCGAGCGGTACGCCGAGCACGGTGGCGAGCAGCGCGGTCAGCGCGGAGAGCTTGAGGCTGCTCAGCATGGCCGTCCGGTAGCCGCCCTGGACGGAGGCCGTCAGGTTGTCGAAGGTGAACTGCCCGGCGCCGCTCTCCGCGTCGCTGGAGGTGGTGAACGCGCCGATCACGATGGCGACGCAGGGAAGTCCGAAGCCGATCAGGAAGAACAGCAGCAGCGGCACGGTGGCCAGCCAGGAGGCGCCGCCGAGGCGGGCGAGCGGCCGGCGCCGCGGGGCGGGGGCGGTGCTCGTGGGGGAGGTGGTCGTGGCGGTGGCGGACGCCCCCGCGCCGCCACCGGGGGAGGTGGCGGCGGGGGTGGTCGGCACCGGGGTGGGAGCCGTGGTCATGAGTGCCTTTTCTCAGCCCGAAGTGCGGTACGTGGCCGGGGTGTCAGCCCGCGACGGCCTTGGTCCAGTTCTCGGTGACGACCTTCTTGGCCGCGTTGATCTGGTCGACGGTCGGGAAGGTGGTGAACGGCTTCTCGACGGCCGGCAGCTTGGCGGCCGCGGTGGTGTCCAGGGTGCCGTCCTTCTTCAGGGCCTCGAAGGTGGACGGGGTGGCGTAGCCGCCGAGGAAGAGGTTCTGGCCCTCGGTGCTGAACAGGTACTCCTGCCACAGGCGGGCGGCCGCCGGGTGCGGGGCCCACTTGTTGACGGCCTGGTTGTAGAACTGGGCGTAGGAGCCGTCGGTCGGGATGGAGACCTTCCAGTCGACGCCCTTGTCCTTGAACTCGTCGGTGTAACCGGCGTTCAGGTAGGACCAGTCGATCGAGATCGGGGTCTCGCCCTTCTCGACGGTGGCCGGGGTCGACTCGACCGGGTTGAAGTTGCCGGACTGCTTCAGCTTGCCGAAGAAGTCGATGCCGGGCTGGACGTTGTCCAGCGAACCGCCGTTGGCGAGCGCGGCCGCGTAGACGCCGCCGAAGGCGGAGCCGGACTTGGTCGGGTTGCCGTTGAGGGCGACCTGGCCCTTGTACTCGGGCTTGAGCAGGTCGGCGAAGGTCTTCGGGCAGTTGGCGATCTTCTTGGCGTCGCAGCCGATGGAGACGTAGCCGCCGTAGTCGTTGACGGCGGCGCCGTTCGCGTCCTTCATGGTGTCCGGCACCTTGTCGAAGGTGGCGACCTTGTAGGGGGCGAGGATGCCGTCCTTGACCGCCTGGAGGGCGAAGGCGCTGCCGAGGTCGACCACGTCGGGGGCGCGGTCCTGGCCCTTGCGGGAGTTGACCGCGTTGATCTCGTCCTGGCTGGAGCCGTCCGGGTTCTCCTCCTCGACCTCGATGCCGTACTTGGCCTTGAAGCCGTCGATGATCTTGCCGTAGTTCGCCCAGTCCCGGGGCAGCGTGATGACGTGCAGCTTGCCCTCCTTCTTGGCCGCGGCGATCAGGCCGTCCATGCCGCCGAAGTCGGCGGCCGAGGTGGCCGTCTTGGCGTCCTTGGCGCCGTCCTTGGCGGCGTCGCCGGACTTGGCGCTCGAACCGGCGGAGCCGCAGGCGGTGAGGGAGAGCGCGGCGGCGGTCAGTACGGCCGCGAAGGCGGCGGCGCGGGCGCGGTGCACGGTCACGGGGAAGTCTCCTGTTAAGGGGGCGTACTGCGAGGGGCGTTCGCGGGGGGTTCCGCGGGCCTGCGTCTCGCGAAGGGCGGCGGACCGGCCGGGTGGGCGATCGATCGACGTCGTCCGAGTTGACTAGCCAACTTCGCTGACAGCAGTAAGTACGCCGGAGGCCGGTGACGGGAAGATGAACGGACGGCCCAGAACCGGGGTCGGCTGCGGGAACGGTGGAATCCGGCCATCGGAGCGTGAACCGTTCGGTGCGATGCTTCGAAGGCGCAGCGGGATAAGGTCGGGCAGTCCGCGCCGGTACGGCTGCGCGGGACACCGCCCCAGGAGGGACATTGACTGACGTGGCAACTGAGCCCCAGCGCCCCGGGACCGAGGGGCGCCCGGCCGCCGGGGACCACTCGGCCGCCGCGGAGCCCGCGGCCGAGCGCCCCGGCGCGCTGTACCGGAAGGTGGCCGCCGACCTGCGCGAGGCGATCACCACCGGCGCGTACGGCGAGGCCGGCCGGCTGCCCGCCGAGGGCACGCTGGCCGAGCAGTACGGCGTCTCCCGCGGCACCGTCCGCCAGGCCCTCGCGGTGCTGCGCTCCGACGGACTGGTCACCTCCCGCCGCGGCACCCGCCGGGTGGTCCTCGGCGGCGCCCGGGTGCAGAGCTTCTCCGAACTCCTCAGCTTCACGCACTGGGCGTACTCGATGGGCGAGGAGCCCGGCGGCATCCTGGACTCGCTGGTGCGCCGCCCGGCCGACGCCGCCGAGCGCGAGCAACTGCGCCTGGAGCCGGGCGCCGAGGTGTACGTCATCGTCCGGCTGCGGACGCTGTCCGGCACGCCGGTGATGGTCGAGCGCACCGTGTACCCGCCGCGGGTCGGCGAGATCGTCGCCGAGCTGCCGCCGGACGTGGTCTCGCACACCGAAGTGCTGCGCGAGCACGGCATCCTGTTCACCGACGCCGACCACACCATCGACGTCGTCCCGGCCAACGCCGAGGACGCCCGGCTGCTCGGCTGCCGCCGGGGCGGTCCGCTGCTGCGCGAGCGGCGGCGCACGACCGACCCGACGGGCACGCCGGTGGAGTGGTCCCAGGACCGCTACCTGCCCGGGACGGTGGCGTTCAGCGTGCACAACTCCCTGGCCACCTCGGCGCTTTCGCGGCACGCGCGGGAGCTGGACTGAGTCCCTTGCGCGTGCCGCACGGGCGTCCTCACGGCGTCAGCGCCCTCACGGCGTCAGCGCCCTCCTGTGGTGGGCGCCCTCACGGCGTGAGCGCCCTCACGGCGTGAGCGCCCTCACCGCATGAGGGCGGCGAGCAGCGGGCGGTAGTGCTCGAAGCCGGGCGTCGGGGCGCCCGCCACCTTCGCCTGCTCGTCCCAGCGCCGCACCGCCACCGCGTCCCGCGCGCCCGGGAGTTCGGCGAAGGCGGCGGCCCGGCGCTCGTCCATCGGGCCGCCCTGGACGCCCAGGGTGTACTCGGAGGCCGCGGAGAGCCACTCCCGGTACCCGGGCTCGACCGCGCACAGGTAGCGCTTGGCGGCCACGTGCAGCCGGACCGGCCCGGTGACCTCCGGGCCGAACCAGCGGGCCAGCCAGTCGGCCCCGGAGTCGCTGTGGCGATTGTCCTGACCCTCCATCAGATCCAGTCCGTGTGCGGACCCTTGGCCGCGCTCGTCGAAGAAGTGGCCGACGTCGTGCAGCAGCGCGGCGGCGACCAGGTGCGCCGGCGCCCCGGCGGCCTCGGCGGCGGCGGCGGCCTGGAGCATGTGCTCGGCCATGGTGACCTCCTCGCCCAGGTACTCCCCGGCGCCCTCGCCCGCGAACAGGGCGGCGATCGCGTCCAGCGCGGTGGCGCGGCGGCGCAGCACCGCGAGGGTGCTGTTCAGGGAGTCGAGGTCGGCGTAGCAGCCCTGGAGGTGGCGGTGGCCGTCCTGCCGGAAGGCCGTCCGGGCGTGCATCAGGCGGGTGTTGTCGAAGATCAGGCAGTCGCCGGGGCCGAGCCGGAAGGTGAGCCGGAGTCCGGGGCGCAGGGTGATCGCGGCGAAGCGGCGGTAGGCGGCGTAGAAGGCGTTCAGGCCGTCCGGGGCGCCGGCCCGGACGGTGCCGATCGAGCGGTTGTTGAACCTGACCTCGCGGATCCGGCCCAGCGGGTCCACGTCGATCAGCGGGCGGTCGGCGCGCAGTTCGGTGCCCCGGTCGCGGAAGACGAACGGGACGGGCGTACGGGTGAGGACCTCGAACGCGGCCGGCGCCTCCTCCCGGAGGAGCGCCGCGGCCTTGAACCCGTCCACCAGCCCGGAGTCGCCGCCGGTCGCCGAGTTCTCCAGGCAGTGCAGCAGCTGGAGGGTCGGCACCGGGTCCCGGTACGGGTTGTCGGTGTGCGGGGCGATGGCGACGCTGGTGAAGGCGAGGTTGTTCGGGTCCGGCTCGACCCGGACGTCGAACAGCTCCCCGTAGTTGGTGACCCGTACGTGGCCGAAGCTCTCCGCCACCCGCAGCACCTGCCGCTGGACGGCCGGCACCCCGCGCAGCACGGCGAAGCCGTCGTCCCGTACGGCGGCCAGCACCGCGGCCCGCTCGGCCGGGTCGGCCAGGTAGGCCTCCCACCGCGCCTGCGGGAGGCCGGACGCGAAGTCCGCCGCCGTCCAGAGCCGCTTGCCCCGCTCGGTGCGCCCGTCGCCCTCGTCGGCCCGGTCGAGCCACTCCAGCGGGTAGCGGGAGCGGTGGCCGTCCGACCAGTGCACCTCCAGGTGTCCGTCGGCCTCCGCGCTCCCGGCGACCGCCAGGTCCTCGGGCAGGTCGTCGATCTGGAACAGCTTCTGTCCGTTGCGCGGGTCCCGGCACTCGGCGCACGGGCAGTTGTCGCGCAGCCAGTACGGCGGCAGTTCGGTCATCGGTCTTCTCCTCGGCGGCACTACGGCTGTCGTATGGACTGAAGTTGTATAGCCAACTTCAAGCTCTGTCCGGGAGCCTGCCTGCCGCCGGTGAGTTCCACGTGCCGGGCGGGTGAACGCTTCGGAAACTGTGCCGACGGGCGGTTCCCGCGGGCTGTTCGGGTGAGGGGCGCGGGGTGCGGGGCGTTTCGGGGAGGGGAGGCGCCCGGGCTGGGGCACTGTCGGAGGAATTCCTCCTGCTTCGAGAGGCGATCGGCCATGGCCCATTCCTCCTCCAATCCGCCCGGCTCGGGGCACACCGGGCTACGGCGCGAGGTCGGCGTCATCGGACTGCTCTGGGCCTCGGTCGGGGCGATCATCGGCTCCGGCTGGCTCTTCGGGGCGCAGAAGGCGGCGGTGGCCGCCGGGCCGGCGGCGCTGCTGTCCTGGGGCATCGGCGCGGTGGCGATCATCCTGCTGGCGCTGGTCCACGCCGAGCTGGGCGGGCTGTTCCCGGTGGCGGGCGGGACGGCGCGCTACCCGCACTACGCCTTCGGCGGGTTCGCCGGGATGTCCTTCGGCTGGTTCACCTGGCTGCAGGCCGCGACCATCGCGCCGATCGAGGTGCAGGCGATGATCAACTACGCCCAGCACTGGAGCTGGGCGGACGGCCTGCTGAACAAGAACCTGACGCTGACCGGCTGGGGATTCGTCGTCGCGGCCGCCCTGCTCGGAGTCTTCGTCGCGGTCAACTTCCTCGGCGTGCGGCTGCTCGCCCACACCAACAGCGCGGCCACCGTGTGGAAGGTCGCCATCCCGGTGCTGACCATCTTCGCGCTCGGCCTCACCGAGTTCCACGGCTCCAACTTCGACGTGCACGGCTTCGCGCCGGACGGCGCCAAGGGCGTGCTCACCGCGATCAGCAGCAGCGGGGTGATCTTCGCGCTGCTCGGCTTCGAACAGGCCATCCAGTGGGCGGGGGAGAGCCGCAACCCGCGCCGGGACATCCCCCGCGCGGTGCTCGGCTCGGTGGTGGTCGGCACCATCGTCTACGTGATGCTCCAGGTGGTGTTCATCGGCGCACTGCCGCCGGAGACCTTCGCCCAGGGCTGGAGCACCCTCGACTACCCCGGGATCAGCGGACCGTTCGCCGGCCTGGCGACCCTGATCGGCCTGGGCTGGCTGGCCACCGTGCTGTTCATCGACGCGGTCATCTCGCCGGCCGGCACCGGACTGGTCTACATCACCTCCAGCTCCCGGGTCACCTACGGCCTGAGCCGCAACGGCTACGCGCCGCAGGTGCTGCAGTCCACCGACAAGCGCGCGGTGCCCTGGCTGGGCCTGCTCATCGCCTGGGTGGCCGGGGTGATCTGCTTCCTGCCCTTCCCGAGCTGGCAGCGGCTGGTCGGCTTCATCACCTCGGCGGTGGTGCTGATGTACGCGGGCGCCCCGCTGGCCTTCGGGGTGCTGCGCAAGCGGCTGCCGAAGATGGAGCGCTCGTACCACCTGCCCGGCGGCTCGGTGATCTCGCCGCTGGCCTTCGTGGTGGCGAGCCTGGTCATCTACTGGTCCGGCTGGGACACCCTGTGGCGTCTGGGCCTGGCGATCGTGATCGGCTACGCGCTGCTCGGCGGGTACTCCTGGTACGCGCGCTCCAAGGGGCTGCCGAACGCGCCCCGGATGGACTTCCGAGCCGGGCAGTGGCTGCCGGTCTACCTGCTCGGCATGGGCCTGATCTCCTGGCAGGGCACCTTCGGCGCGGGCGCGAAGGGGAACCTGCCGCTGTGGTGGGACATCGTGGTCGTGGTGGTGTTCTCGCTGGTCGTCTACTACTGGGCGCTGGCGATCGCGCTGCCGACGGAGGAGATCGAGCGGAACATCCGCGGCGTCGAGGTGGTGGACGTCAACGGCCACTGAGCCCGGGCATGGCCGAGGCCCCCGCAGGGTCCTGCGGGGGCCTCGGCCGTGGGAGCCCGAACCGCTCAGGCCGGGACGGTCGCGCTCCAGGCGGCCTCGGCGGCGGCCAGCGCGGGCGCCGGGTCGGCGTCCGTCGCCCCGGCCAGGGCCGACAGGCAGGCGCGGACGGTGTCCAGCGCGGCCGCCTGCCCGTAGTGGTTGACCCGCAGCATCGAGCCGGCCAGGGCGCCGCCGCCCGGCTGGACGGGCAGGGCCGGGTCGAGGCGGGCGGCGAGGGCGCTCGCGTCGACGCCGTCCGGGGTGCGCAGGGTGGTGGCGACCGGGGCCGCGTGGGCGTCCTCGACGACGTACGGGGCCAGGGTGCCGAGCGCGCGGACGCCGGCCCGGGTGGCGGCCGAGGCGGCGCGGTGGCGGGCGATCACGGCCGGCAGGCCGTCGGCGGCGATCCGGTCCAGGCAGGCGCCGAGCGCGAGCATCTCCAGCTGGGCCGGGGCGTGCGGCAGCACCGCGCGGCCGGCGTCGGTCCAGCGCTCCTTCCAGTCGAGCAGCGAGAGGTAGGAGCGGCGCGGGGCGGCCGGGTTGGCGGCGATCCGCTCCCAGGCGCGCGCGGAGACGGAGACGGCGGAGACCCCGGCCGGGCCGCCCATCGCCTTCTGGCCGCCGATGACGCACAGGTCGACACCCCACTCGTCGGTGAGCAGCGGCTCGGCGGCGACGGAGGCGACCGCGTCGAGCATCAGCAGCGCGCCGTGCTCGCGGACCACGGCACCGATCCCGGCGACCGGGTTGGTGTTGCCGGTGGCGGCCTCGGCGTGCACCAGGGAGACGAAGTCGATCTCCGGGTGGGCGTCGAGGGCCTCGGCCACCTGCTCGGCGCTCACCGCGCTGTCGAAGGGCACGGCCAGGTCGACGACCTTCGCCCCGCAGGAGCGCAGCCAGTTGCCGAAGGTCTGCCCGTACGGGCCGGTGACGATGTTGAGGGCGGTCGAGCCGGGGTGCGCGGCGCCGCGGATCGCGGCCTCCAGGGGCAGGAGCGCCTCGCCCTGGGTGACGATCACATCGGCCTCGGTGTGCAGCAGCGCGGCCACCCGGTCCTCGATCGCCGCGAACTCGGCGGCGCTGAGCGGGGGCAGGTCGAGGAAGGGACTCACGTCTTGATCGCCTTTCGCGGGGGTGGGGTGCGGAAACGAGTCTGCCGCATCATGGCTGATTGCACGGAACCCGCCCGTCGGTAGAGTGCGGCCATGAGCGATGGCGCGGTGCTGCACGTGCGGGGTCGGGTGCTGGTCGGTCCGCAGGACGTCCGGGACGAACTCTGGGTGGTGGACGGCCGGGTGAGCTTCACCCGCCCGCCGACCGCCGGGGACGTGCGGACGGTGAACGGCTGGGTGCTGCCCGGCCTGGTGGACGCGCACTGCCACGTCGGCCTGGACGCGCACGGCGCGGTGGACGCCGCGACCAGCGAGAAGCAGGCGCTCACCGACCGGGACGCCGGCACCCTGCTGATCCGCGACGCCGGCTCGGCCGCCGACACCCGGTGGATCGACGAGCGCGAGGACCTGCCCCGGATCATCCGGGCCGGGCGGCACATCGCCCGCACCCGCCGCTACATCCGCAACTACGCGCACGAGATCGAACCCGGCGACCTGGCCGCCTACGTGCGGGCCGAGGCCCGGCGCGGGGACGGCTGGGTGAAGCTGGTCGGCGACTGGATCGACCGCGAGCGCGGCGACCTCGCCGCCTGCTGGCCCGGCGACGCGCTGGCCGAGGCGATCGCGGCGGCGCACGAGGAGGGTGCCCGGGTCACCGCGCACTGCTTCTCCGCCGAGTCGCTGCCGGACCTGCTGGCGGCCGGGATCGACTGCGTCGAGCACGCCACCGGGCTGACCGAGGAGCTGATCCCGGCCTTCGCCGAGCGCGGGGTGGCGATCGTGCCGACGCTGGTCAACATCGCCACCTTCCCGGACCTCGCGGCCGGCGGCGAGGCCAAGTTCCCGGCCTGGTCGGCGCACATGCGGCGGCTGCACGAGCGCCGGTACGACACCGTGGGCGCCGCGCACGACGCCGGCATCCCGGTGTTCGTCGGGACGGACGCGGGCGGCTCGCTGGCGCACGGGCTGGTCGCGGACGAGGTGGCGGAGCTGGTGAAGGCGGGGCTGAGCCCGGCGCAGGCGCTGTCGGCCGCGAGCTGGGGAGCGCGCGAGTGGCTGGGGCGGCCGGGCCTGGAGGAGGGCGCGCCGGCGGACTTCGTGGTGTACGCGCAGGATCCGCGGGCGGACGTCCGGGTGCTCGCGGACCCGCGGCTGGTGGTGCTGCGGGGGCGGCCGGTCGGGTAGGCCCGCGGTGTGGGGGGGGGGGGGGGGGGGACCCCCCCCCGCGCCCCGGGCCCCGTGTGGTTTTAAAAAAAAAGACCC
>NZ_JBSHAP010000008.1:0-47653 GCF_053611565.1 Kitasatospora sp. NPDC054795 | reverse complement strand
CGGGGGGCGCGGGGCCCCGGGGCGGGGGGGGCTGGGGGGGGGGCGGGTCGGGTCGGCCCGGGGTGTCCTCGGCCGGGCCGAGGACACCGCCCGTGGACCCCGTCGACCTGCCTCGATCCCATGATCATCCGCTGAAGGCGCTGTCGGCATAGGCCGATAGGGTGGCGACCATGGCACCGCGTCCACTGAACGAGATCGTCGAGCCCGGCTGGGCCACCGCCCTGGAACCCGTCGCCGGACGGGTCGCCGCGATGGGCGACTTCCTGCGCGCCGAACTGGCCGCAGGCCGAACCTACCTGCCCTCCGGCCCGAACGTGCTGCGGGCCTTCCAGCAGCCCTTCGCCGACGTGCGGGTGCTGATCGTCGGGCAGGACCCGTACCCGACGCCCGGCCACGCCGTCGGGCTCAGCTTCTCGGTGGCGCCGGAGGTGCGGCCGATCCCGGCGAGCCTGATCAACATCTACCGGGAGTACGGCACCGACCTGGGCCTGCCGCAGCCGTCCAACGGGGACCTCACCCCGTGGACGCAGCAGGGCGTGCTGCTGCTCAACCGCGTGCTCACCGTGCAGCCGCGCAAGAGCGGCCAGCACCGCGGCAAGGGCTGGGAGGCGGTCACCGAGCAGGCGATCCGGGCGCTGGTGGCGCGCGGCGGCCCGCTGGTGGCGATCCTGTGGGGGAGCGACGCCCGCAACCTTCGCCCGCTGCTGGGCAACGTCCCGTCGGTGGAGTCGGTCCACCCCAGCCCGATGTCGGCCGACCGCGGCTTCTTCGGTTCGCGGCCGTTCAGCCGGGCGAACGAGCTGCTGGTGCGGCAGGGGGCGCAGCCGGTGGACTGGCGGCTGCCGTAGCCGCCGGTACGGCGCGGCCGCGGTAGGCCCGTACGGTCCGGCCGCTGTAGCAGAGCTGGGTCAGCGCAGAACGCCAATCTCACTCCAACGAGTGAAATGACTTTCTGTGTTACTCATGTGACGGATTGTTCGAGAAGACTGGCGTCTCATCGTTTCATCTGTGTGGGGGTATCGCCATGTCTTCTCGCCGAATCGTTTCCGCCGCCGCGGCCACCGCCGTGGTGGCGAGCACCCTGCTCACCGCCGCGCCCGTCCACGCGGCCGAGCCCGCCCCGTCACCCGGCAAGGCCCGCGCTGTCACCGCCGAACTCGACCTGGACGTCAGCCTGTTGAACAAGGCGGTGGACGTCCCGGTGAACATCGCGCTGAACAAGGTGGAGTCGCCGGCGCAGCGCGACGGATCGATCCTGACGGCCACGGTGGCCGGGGTCGACCAGACCGGCCCGGTCGAGCTCGTCAAGGCCGACATCGGCAAGTCGGTGACCAGGGTCGACGCCAAGGGCGCCACCGCCTCCGTCAGGCTGGTCAACGCCGACGTGCACGCCCCCGGGCTGCCCACCACCGCGCTGCTCGGCCTGGAGGCGATGAGCGCCGAGGCGACCTGTCCGGTCGACGGGCAGCCGACCGCCGACGTGGTCGCGCCGGTCAAGCTCAGCGTGCTCGGCAAGCCGGTCACCGTCGGCGTGTACGGCCCGACCAAGGTGGACGTGCCGCTGGTCGGCAGCGTCTCGGTGGAGTTCTCCAAGAAGACCGTCACCACGACCACCGCCGCCGCCTCCGCCCTGGAGGTGCAGGTGGAGGTGAACCCGCTCAACCTGAACGTCGCCAAGGTCACCGGGAAGGTCACCGTCGCCTCGGTGAGCTGCGAGAAGCCCTCCGCGCCGTCGACCGCCCCGACCGCCCCGAGCGGCCCGGCCACCACGGGTACCGCGCCCGCCGCTCAGCCGGTCGCCGACACCGCCACCTCGCGGGCCGCCGGTCCGCAGGCCGCGGTGGAGAAGTCGGAGAAGGCGGAGAAGCTGGCCGCCACCGGCGGCAGCAGTGCCACCGGCCCGCTCGCCGCGGGGGCCGCCGCCCTGGTCGCGGGCGGGGCGGCCGCGCTGTGGGCCACCCGGCGCCGTCGCGCCGCGCACGCCCGTCGTCACTGACCATGCCCGTGCCGTCACCGACGGCACCCGGAATGGCGGGAGTGCCACCCCGGGCACTCCCGCACCGTGACCGTGCCAATGCGGACGGTTGGTTCACATGCGCGTTACACGAGAGGAACAACCGGGAAACGGCGGCTTGCAACGCTACGCGGGCACCCACCACCCAGCAATGCGAGGGACACGACGTGGCAATCAAGGCCGAGTACATCTGGATCGACGGCACGAAGCCGACCGCGAAGCTCCGTTCCAAGACTCGCGTCCTGCCCAACGCCGACAAGATCCCCACCTGGGGCTTCGACGGTTCCTCGACCAGCCAGGCCGAGGGCCACGCCTCGGACCGCGTGCTGGACCCGGTGCGCGTGGTGCCGGACCCGATCCGCGGCGGCGACAACATCCTGGTCCTCTGCGAGGTCCTGGAGACGGACGGCACCCCGCACGTCTCCAACACCCGCTCCCTGCTGCGTGAGGTCGCCGAGAAGTACGCCGCGCAGGAGTCGATCTTCGGCATCGAGCAGGAGTACACCTTCTTCAAGGGCTCCCGCCCGCTCGGCTTCCCGGAGGGCGGCTTCCCGGCCCCGCAGGGCGGCTACTACTGCGGTGTCGGCGCCGAGGAGGTCTTCGGCCGCGAGATCGTCGAGCTGCACCTGGACCGCTGCATCGACGCCGGCCTGGCCATCTGCGGCATCAACGCCGAGGTCATGCCCGGCCAGTGGGAGTTCCAGATCGGCCCGGTCGACGCGCTGACCGTCTCCGACGACATGTGGATCGCCCGCTACCTGCTGTACCGCACCGCCGAGGAGTTCGGCATCGACGCCACCCTGGACGCCAAGCCGGCCAGGGGCGACTGGAACGGCGCGGGCGCCCACACCAACTTCTCCACCAAGGCGATGCGCGAGGGCTACGACGCCATCATCACCGCCTGCGAGTCGCTCGGCGCCTCCCAGGAGAAGGTGCTGGAGCACGTCAGTCAGTACGGCGACGACATCCAGTCCCGCCTCACCGGCAAGCACGAGACCGCCCCGTGGAACGCCTACAGCTACGGCGTCTCCGACCGCGGCGCCTCCGTGCGCATCCCGTGGCAGGTCGAGGTGGAGAAGAAGGGCTACATCGAGGACCGCCGCCCGAACGCCAACGTCGACCCCTACGTCGTCACCCGCCTCCTGATCAACACCTGCTGCGCGGCCCTGGAGAAGGCCGGCCAGGTCTGATCCACCGCCGTACCCGGCCACCCGTACCACGTCACGCCCGCAGGCCCCCTCCCGGTGCAGGAGGGGGCCCGCGGGCGTTGCGGCGTCGGGGCCGCCGGGGGTCGGGGCCTGCTCGCCGCCCGCAACCTGTGGAACCGCCCGTGACGCCTGGAGCCGGGGCGGGCCGGGCGGTGCGGCCGGGACGCCCCGGGGTCCGCCCGACCGATCGCGGGCCGGCAAATCGCTGGTCAAGCGCCCTCACCGGACCGAGAATTCATGGCATGACCCAGCAGCCCCTGCTCCTGCTCGACGTGGACGGACCGCTCAATCCCTACGCCGCGCCGAAGCGGAGGCCCGAGGGCTACGCCACCCACCGGCTGCGCCCCTCCTGGTGGGTGGCGAAGCAGGAGCACCTGGCGGCGGTCCAGGCCCGGCAGGCGACCCGCGCCAAGCACGCCAAGCCGCCCACCGTCCGGGTCAAGCCGCTGCGGGTCTGGCTCAACCCCTCCCACGGCGAGGCGCTGCTGGCGCTGCCGTACGAACTGGTGTGGGCCACCGGCTGGATGGGCGAGGCGAACACCCACATAGGCCCGCACATCGGCCTGCCCGAACTGCCGTACATCCGCTGGTCCGACCTGTTCGGGGTGAACGCGGACGGGCTGCACTGGAAGACCCGGGACGTGGTCGCCTGGGCCGCCGGACGCCCGTTCGTCTGGGTGGACGACGAACTCGGCCCGCTGGACGAGGAGTGGATCGCCGCCCACCATCCCGGGCGGGCGCTGGCCCTGCACGTCAACCCCCGGATCGGCCTGCTGGCCGAGGACTTCGCCACGCTACGGGATTGGGCGGAGGGGTGTGCCGTTCCGGGGGCGTGAACGCAGAAGGGTGGGGCGCGCGGAGTGTGAACAGTCGGGCGGAATGCGCCGTGCGCCCCGTTGTGCTCGGGGCGCCGCCCTTTCTACCGTCCCGTCATGACCATTCTCACGGAGCCCATCGGCAGCATCCCCCGGCCGAGCACCCTGCTGAACGCCCTGACCGAACACGCCGAAGGGCGGCTGT
Organism: Kitasatospora sp. NPDC054795; assembly: GCF_053611565.1. Lineage (NCBI taxonomy): Bacteria > Bacillati > Actinomycetota > Actinomycetes > Kitasatosporales > Streptomycetaceae > Kitasatospora > Kitasatospora sp. NPDC054795. Next base: position 43,411 of record NZ_JBSHAP010000008.1, on the reverse strand, counting down.
CCGACGCCGACCTGAAGAAGCTGCAGGACGAGGCCACCGCCGACACGCTGGCCAGGCTGGCGGAGCTCGGCTGCCCCGTCCTGGTGGACGGCGAGCAGGCCAAGCCGAGCTTCGTCACGTACCCCCTCGCCGGGCTGACCTCCCTCGCCGGGGACGGCGCCGTCATCCCCTTCGCCGACGGGCACACCCGGCAGCTGCCGCGGCTGACCGCCGGACCCTTCCGGTACCGCGTCCGTGCCGAGACCTACCTGCGCGAAGCCCTGCGCCACACCTCGCAGCCCGTCAAGCAGGCCGTCATCGCACCCTCCGCGCTCAGCCTGCTCTACCCGGCCGACGGTATCGACGGGTACTCGCGCGAGAACTTCCTGAAGGACCTGGCCGACGAGGCCGAGGCCGACATCCGCGGCTGCCTGGACGCGGGCGCCCACGTCGTCCAACTCGACTTCACCGAGGCCAGGTTGTCGCTCAAGCTGGACCCGTCGGGCAGCCTGCTCGACGACTTCGTGGCCCTCAACAACCAGGTGCTCGACCGGTTCACCGAGGAGGAGCGGGCCCGCCTCGGCGTGCACACCTGCCCGGGCGGGGACCAGGACTCCACCCACAGCCTGGACGTCGACTACGCCGAGCTGCTGCCGAAGCTCTTCCGGCTCAAGGTCGGCAACTTCTACGTGCAGCTGGCGAGCGAGGCCGACCCCGACCGCGTGCTCGCCGTCATCGCGGATCAACTCCGCCCCGGAATCCGGGTGTTCGTCGGGGTGACCGACCCGATCGACCCCAGGGTGGAGAGCCCGGAGGAGGTGCGCGACCGGGTGCTGGCCGCGGCCCGGCACATCCCGGTCGACCAGCTCGGCACGACCGACGACTGCGGATTCTCGCCCTTCGCCGACGACGCCTCCACCTCGCGGGACACCGCCTTCGCCAAGATCGCGGCCCGGGTGAGGGGTACCGCCATGGCGGCGGAGGTGCTCGGGCTGCAGTAGCGCTCGTCGCGTCGGTGCGGGCTGAGCTGTTCTGCGCCTGGCCGGGGCTGGTTGCCCGGCCGTCCGGCCAGCCGTCCGTTCGGTCGTTCGTCCGTCCGTTCGTTCGCCCGTCCGGCCTGATGGGCGGACGGGCGGACGGCGGGCGTCCGGAGGGTGCTGGTGTCGTGCCGGTCAGGCCGAACCGAGCACGGCCTCAAGGGCGTTGAGGAATCGGTCGGTGGTCTCCTCGTCCCGGACGGCGATCCGCAGCCACTCCTCGCCCAGCCCCGGGAAGGTGTCCCCGCGCCGGACGGCGAAGCCGTGCTCGCGCAACCGCCGCCGGACGGCCGCCGCATCCGGCAGCCGGACCAGGACGAAGGAGGCGGCCGGCTCGCCGTACTGCCGCACCGACCGGAAGGCGGCCAGGCCCTTCACCAAGTGCTCGCGCCGGAGCGCCAGTTCGGCCGCGGCCAGCTCGGCCTCGGCGAGCGCCGCCGGGCCACTGCACACCTCGGCGGCGGCCAGTGCCGGGGTGGAGACCGGCCAGAGCGGCTGGGCGGCGCCGAGGTCGGCGATCAGCGGGGCGGGCCCGAGCACATAGCCGATCCGCAGTCCGGCCAGCCCCCAGGTCTTGGTGAGGCTGCGCAGCACGACGACCCGGCCTGGCAGGCCGCGGACGGAGGCGAGGGACTCCCGTTCGCCCGGCACGGTGTCCATGAACGCCTCGTCCACCACCAGGGTGCGCCCGGGCCGGGCCAGCGCGGCGACGGCCTCGGCGGGGTGCAGTACCGAGGTCGGGTTGGTCGGGTTGCCGAGGACGACCAGGTCCGCCTCCTCGGGGACGGCGCCCAGCCGGAACCCGTCCTCGGGGGAGAGCAGCACCCGGTGCACCCGGTGCCCGGCGTCCCGCAGGGCCGCCTCCGGCTCGGTGAACTGCGGGTGCACAACGATAATATGACGTGGAGTCAGAACCCTTGCCAGCAGGACGAAGGCCTCCGCGGCCCCCGAGGTGAGCAGCACCTCCCCGACCGGGCGGGCGTGCCGGGCGGCCACCGCGGCGCGAGCGGCGCTCTGGTCGGGATAGGCGGCGAGGTCGCCGAGAGTGGCCGCGAGGTGCTCGCGCAGCCACGCCGGGGGAGTGCCGGTGCGGACGTTGACGGCGAGGTCGACCAGGCCGAGCCCGTCGGCGCGCACCTCGGCGTCGCCGTGGTGGCGCAGGTCGGGTTCGGGGGCGGTCACGCGGGGTCTCCTTGCGGGTGCTTCGGGTGCTTCGGGTTTCGGGCGGCTCAGGTGGCTCAGGTGGTTCGGCTGGTGCCGGTCGGGGCTGGTGGTGCCGTCCGGGCGATCGCGACCGTGGCCCGCGCCGACTTCCGCTTGGTGACCACGAGCCGGCCGCCCGGCGCGCTCGCCAGTGCCGCCGCCTCGGCCACGCTCGCGGTGCCGACAGCCGTACCGACGGTGGCGGAGGGGTTCGGCACCGGCACGCCCGCCAGTACCTCGGGCGGGTACTCGTCCACGGGTACCCCGGCGAGATGGTCGGCCGCCCAGCGCACCGCCGGGTGGTCCGCCCTGCCCGTCACGGTGGCCAGCCGGGCCACGGCGGACGGCATCAGGCCGGTCTCCCGGAGGATGTCCGTGAGCAGTCGCAGGACCTCGGTCCGTTCGGCGCCGCTGCTCGCGCCGATCCCCACCACCAGGGTTCGGGGGGCGCCGGCGACCGGTTCGCTCACGTGCCGCACCTTTCGTCCCGAGCTCCGGTGATCCCACCACGCCCGGCCGGAACGGGTCAATCGCGGTGGGTGTGACGTCCGACGCGGGTCCGCCGTCGGCGCCGGGTCTGCCGTCCGTGCCGGGTCTGCCGTCCGTGCCGGTTCGCCGTGGTGCGGCAGCTGTTCGCCTGTTCTTCATCTGCGTTGTGCGGTACACGACACCGCGGCGCTCCTACTGTTCTCGGCGCTCCCGCCCAGGAATCCCCGACCTCCGGAGGACCCCATGGCCTTCGCACGACTGCGCGCCCCCGGAACCCTCGCCCCCGGCAGCCGTCCCCGGCCGCGTCCCCGGCCGCGCTCCGCGGACGCCGTCGGCCGCACCGGAATCCGGAACTGACGGCCGTGTACGTCGCGGACTCGCGCAGCTCGAAGGCCCCCGCCGGGCGGCCTCCCGTCGGGCCGCCCCTCGCCACGCCGACCACCGCCGGGCCGGCCCCGGGCCCGGTGCGGCGGGGCGCCGTGCCCGGGGCGGTGGTCGCCCTCGGTGCGGTCAGCCTGGTCACCGACATCTCCTCGGAGATGGTCACCGCCGTCCTCCCGCTCTACCTGCTCACCGGTCTCGGCCTCTCCCCGCTCGGCTTCGGCCTGCTCGACGGCATCCAGAACGGCTTCAGCGCACTGGTCCGGCTGGTCGGCGGCCACCTCTCCGACCGCCGCGGCCGCGACGGCGCGGCCCGCCACAAGACCGTCGCGGCCGTCGGGTACGGGCTGTCCGCGCTGTGCCGGCCGCTGCTGCTGTTCGCCCACACCGTGCCGCTGATCGGTGCCGTGATCGCCGTCGACCGCACCGGCAAGGGCCTGCGCACCGCCCCCCGGGACGCGATGATCTCGCTCGCCACCGAACCCGCCCACCGCGGCCGGGCGTTCGGGGTGCACCGGGCGATGGACACGGCCGGCGCCCTGCTCGGGCCGCTCACCGCGTTCCTGGTGCTGCGGCTGGCCGGCGGCCCGCTGCTCGCCGACGGCGGCGAGCGGCACGGCTACGACGCGGTGTTCGCGGTCAGCGCGTGCGTCGCGGCGCTCGGGGTGCTGATCCTGCTGCTGTTCGTGCCGAACCGGCAGCAGGGTGACGACTTGTCGACTTCCGCCCCCTCACTGCGCGACAGCCTCACCCTGCTGCGGCTGCCGGGGCTGCGCCGGCTGACGCTCTGCGCCGTCCTGCTCGGCCTCACCACCGTCAGCGACTCCTTCCTCTACCTGCTCGTCCAGCGCCGGCTGGACCTGCCCGTCGGCCTCTTCCCGCTGCTGCCGCTGGGCACCGCCGCCGCCTTCCTGCTGCTCGCCGTCCCGCTCGGCGCGCTCGCCGACCGGATCGGCCGCCACCGGCTCTTCCTCGCCGGGCACGGGGTGCTGCTGCTCGCGTACGGGCTGCTGCTGTCACCACTGCGCGGGCTGCCGGCGGTGCTCTGCGTGCTGGTGCTGCACGGGACCTTCTACGCGGCCACCGACGGCGTGCTCGCCGCCGCGGCCGCCGACGCCGTACCCGCCGAGCAGCGCGGCGCCGGGCTCGCCCTGGTCGGCACCGGACAGGCGCTGGCCCGGTTCGCCTGCTCGCTGCTGTTCGGCGCGCTGTGGGGGGTGGTCGGCGGCCCGGCGGCGCTGGGCTGGTCGGCGGGGGCGCTGGCGCTGTGCGTGCTCGGCGCGGCGGCGGTACTGCGCCCGTCCGGACCCGCTGCCGGTCAGCCCGTCCCCGTAGCGGAGCAGCCCGGACCTGCCGCCGCGAAGACCCCGGAGGAGACCCGATGAACCTGCGGAACCGCACCAGGATGATCATCCTGCTGGTCGCCGTCGTGCTGCTCGGCGCGGTCGGCACCGGGGCCGTCCTCAACGCCGCCGACCGCACCGCCCGCCGGGACCAGGCCCAGCCCGGCGGGCCGTCCGTCACGTCCGGCCCGGTCTCACTACAGGTGCAGTCCGGCGGACGACAGCTGTTGTTCCGCAACATGGCCTGGGGCCCGCACCGGGACGAGATCACGTCCGTCGCCGCCGACCGCCCCGACGGCCCGCGCACCGCCTCCGGCGTCCAGTGCCTGCGCTTCCACGCCGCCGCCGGCACCGGCATCTGCCTCCAGGCCCAGCACGGCGCGCTGGAGGACACCTACCGCGCCGTCGTCCTGGACGGCCACCTGCGCGAGCTCCGCTCGTTCCCGGCGGCCGGCATCCCCACCCGCTCCCGGATCTCCCCGTCCGGGCACCTCGCCGCCTGGACGGTCTTCGTCAGCGGCGACTCGTACGCGGGCAGCGACTTCTCCACCCGCACCTCGATCGTGGACGTCCGGGACTGGAACCTGCGGGAGAACCTGGAGGACTTCTCGGCCGTCCTGGACGGCCACCCCTACCAGGCGCACGACATCAACATCTGGGGCGTCACCTTCGCCGACGACAACACCTTCTACGCCACCCTCGCCAGCGCCGGGCGGACCCACCTCGTCCGCGGCGACCTCGCCGCCCGCACCCTCACCACCCTGCACGACAACGTCGAGTGCCCCTCGCTCTCCCCGGACGGCACCCGCGTCGCCTACAAGAAGCGCGTTCCCGGCCTGCCCGCCGACGCCCCGTGGCGGCTGTACGTGCTCGACCTCGCCACCATGACCGAGACCGCCACCGCCGAGCAGCGCAACATCGACGACCAGGCGCTCTGGTCCGGCGAGGACACCCTGGTCTACGCCCTGCCCGGCGACTACGGCGCCGACCTGTGGACCGTCCCGGCAGACGGTTCGGGCAGCGCGCAGCCGGTCACCAGGGCTGCGGTCGCCCCCGCCTACCTGGGCTGAGGAACTCTCGGCTACGGTCCCACGTCGAGCAGAGTGTGACGTCCTGATCAGGCGTCCTGAACGAACGGGGGAGCGAGACAACCGTGGACGGCATTCCACCCGAGCGCACGGTGACCGACTCCTGGCCCGCCCTGCACGGCCGCCCGGTCCTGCGGCGCACCGTCGCCGTCGGGCTGGTGCTCTGCGTGTCCGTCGCCGCCGCCCTCGTGGTGCGCGGCGTCAACGCGCTCACCGCCGGCGGTACCGGCCGCGAGACCGACCGCGACCGCGCCGAACGCCTGGCCGGCCTGCACCCGTCCCAGCATCCCGGCATCGGCCGCTTCTACGTCCCGGTCGGCGCCGTCTACACCCACACCTCCGGCGGCGCCCCGGTCGCCTACCTGCACTACCGCCTCGGCGGCGGCAGGGCCCCCGGCCTCGGCGACTTCCTCAGCGCCTACGACCTCCCCTCGCCCGGGCCGGCCGCCCCGCTCCCGGCCGACCTGCTCGCCGCCCTCGGCGGCGACGAGCCGGCCGAGGCCCCGGAGCTCCCCGAGTCCGCGCCGACGCCCGCGCCCGGCCCGTCCGCCACCGCCGACCCCGCCGCCGCGCCCACCGAGAGCCCGTCCCCGGACGCCGAGCCCACCGACCCGGCCGGGCCCTCCGACCCCACCGCCGCCGCCCCGGACCCCGGCGACCCCGATGCCGACCCCGAGGAACCCACCGTCGAACCGGCCCCCGCGGCCGCCCCGGACGAGCCCACCCCCGACGACCCCGCCCCCACCCTTCTCCCCACCCCGACGCCCGCCCCGACCTGGACGCCCACCCCCACCCCGACCCCCTCCGACCTCCCCACCCACGCCCCCGCCGCCCGCCGCATCTACGTCGCCACCATCCCCGGCGGCCTGCCCGGCGCCGCCGACATCTACATCCGCGCCACCGGCTGACCCGCCGCCCGGGGTCCGGGTTCCGCCGTCCGCGCGGCCCGTCCGTCATCGCTCGCCGCCCGCCGAATACGCCTGCGCCCCGCCGCGACGGCGGGGCGCAGGCGTTCAGGGAGATGCCGGCCCGGGGGAGTGGCCCGGTCAGCGGGCGGTGGCCGGCTCGGGCTGGGGGGTGGGCACGGTGGTCGGTGCCGGTGCCGGTGCCGGGGTGGGGGCGGGGGCGGGGGTGCGGCGGGCGGGGGCCTGGCCGACGAGCATGGCGGCGAGGGCGAGGAGAAGGCCGAGGAGCTGCCAGGCGGTGAGGGTCTGACCGAGGACGACGAGGCCGCCGAGGGTGGCGACGACCGGGTTGATCAGGCCGAGGAAGGAGGCCGGGCCGGCGCCGAGCTGCTCGATGCCGCGGAACCAGAGGAAGTAGCCGAGCGCGGTGCCGAACAGGCCGAGGTAGGCGAAGCCGGCCAGGTTGGCGGCGCTCAGGGCGGGCGGCGCGCCCTCGACCACGGCGGCGAGCGGCACGAGGAAGACCGAGCCGGCCAGGAGCTGCCAGGCGGTGAGGTCGAGCAGGGTGGCGCCCTCGGGGCGGCCCCAGCGGCGGGTGAGGACGGTGCCCATGGCCATCAGGGAGATCCCGGCGACCATCGAGGCGATCCCGACGCCGTCCAGCCGGGCGCCGCTCTTGAGCACCAGCAGGGCCACTCCGCCGACCCCGACCAGTCCCGCGATCACCGCCCGCCGTCCGGGCCGCGCCCGCAGCACGCCGATCGAGAACCCGGCGACGAGCAGCGGCTGGATCGCCCCGATGGTGGCGGCGACGCCGCCGGGCAGGCGGTACGCGCCGACGAACATCAGTGGGAAGAACAGCCCGATGTTGAGCATCCCGAGGGCGGCCGCGCGCCCCCACCAGCGCCCCTTGGGAAGTCGGCGGCCGATCAGCAGCAGGAGCAGTCCGGCCGGCAGGGCGCGGAGGGCGGCGAGCAGCAGCGGGCGGCCCTCGGGCAGCAGCTGGGTGGTGACGAGGTAGGTGGTGCCCCACGCGGCCGGGGCGAGTGCGGCGGTGACGGCGATCCCCGCGCGCTTGCGGTCCATGACGGCCATGACGTCCCCCTGAACGTTGATTATCTGAACGTTGAGATACTTTCTACGCCCAGGATCGGAGAACGTCAAGTATGTGAATGTTAAGATATCCGCGTTGGACGGAAGGCTTCGGATCGGACGGCCCCGGGAGGGCGGCGGACATGCGGCAGCGCGACACCGTGGACGACATCGTCGAGCAGTGGGCCCGGGCCCGCCCCGACCTGGATGCCGGCCCCATGGCCCTGATCGGCAGGCTCCGACGGCTCAACGTCCGGGTCGACAACGCCCTGCGCGAGTACTTCACCGCCTGCGGCCTGGACTCCTCCGAGTTCGACGTGCTGGCCACCCTGCGCCGCTCCGGCGAGCCGTACGAGCTCAACGCCCGCGCGCTGCTCAAGTCCGCGATGGTCACCTCCGGCGCCATCACCAACCGGGTCGACCGGCTGTCCGCCAAGGGCCTGGTCGAGCGCAACCCGTGCCCGAGCGACCGCCGCGCCGTCCTGGTCCGCCTCACCCCGGCCGGCAAGGAGCTGATCGACGGCGCTCTGGCCGGCCACGTCGGCAACGAGGAGCGCATCCTCTCGGCCCTCGACGCGGACGAGCGCACCCGGCTCGACACCCTGCTGCGCAAGCTGCTCATCGCGCACGGGGACACCGAGCCGCTCCTCTGAACCGGGGCCGGGCGCGCCGGGCCGCGTGTCCGGCGGTGTCCCGGCCGCGTTGTCCTCTGCGGAAGCCCAGCGGAGGAGAGGCCTCGATGAACGAGAAGACGCCCAGGGACATCGCCGTCGACGACCAGCTGCGGGCCGCCGGCGCGGAGGGCGCCCGGTGGCTCACCGCTTCCGGGTGGGGACCGCCCGTCAGGGTGCCGTTGCAGCACGCGGCGAAGTGGCAGCAGGAGGCCCGGGCCCGGATGCTGGCGGCCCAGCGGGACGAGTCCTGCACGTGGTGCGACCACCTGCTGTACGGCGGTCCCCAGCCCGTCGTCGTGCACGCGGAACACCCGACCCACCTGATCTGCCGCGCCTGCTCGGTCGCCGCCCGCCCCCGCCGCGTCTGCCTGGACTGCGGGGAGCCGGCCTCCTCCGAGTCCCCGGCCGACGGGCGCGAGGACGTCTTCATGGGCGCGGTGGCGATCTACACCCGGCTGCGCTGTGTCGCCTGCCACCGGTCCGACCCGCTCGACGGCACCTTCGGCAAGCTCGCCTGACGGCCGCCCGGACCGTCCGTGTCGTCCACGCCCCGCCCCGGCAGCCGGAGGGCGCCGAGGCGCAGCCCGCAGCCCGCAGCCGGCAGCCCGCAGCCCGCAGCCGGCCGCCCGGGTCCTGCCCCGCCGCCCCGGTCCTGCCCCCGCCCCCGCGCCCGGCCGCGGCTCCGAGAGCCGCGGTGGACGTGCTCGGTGGACGTGCTCGGCGGAGGGCGGGTCCCCTCACTCCGCCCCGCCCGGGGTCGGCGGCCGCCAGTTGTACGTCCGGGCCGCGCGGCTCAGCAGGGCGCGGGCGGGGAGCAGGCCGGCGAGGGTGAGGGCGGTGGTGCGCAGGAAGGTGGCGGCGGGGGAGCGGAGGGCGACGAGGTCGCCGATGCGGCGGGAGCCGGCGACGACGGCGGTGGTGCGGGGGAGCCGGGCGGCGGTGTAGGCGGGCAGGGTGGCGGCGGGGTCGGTGCCGGGGGTGAGCAGGGAGGCCAGGACGAGGGCGTCCTCGATGGCCTGGCAGGCGCCCTGGCCCTGGAAGGGGCACATCGCGTGGGCGGCGTCGCCGAGGAGGGCGACCCGGCCGTGGTGGTGGGCGGGCAGCGGGTCGGCGAGGTCCCGGACGTCGTGGCGCAGGACCCGCTCGGGCTCGGCCAGGGCGAACAGTTGCGGTACGGGGGCGCACCAGTCGCCGTACCGGCGCAGGAGTTCGGCCCGCTCGTCCCCGTCGGCGGCCCGTTCACCGGCCGGGGCGAGGGCGGCGCCGTACACGTAGACCCGGCCGTCGGCGAGCGGGACGATCCCGGCGAGCTTCCCGCGGCCCCACACCTCGCCGGCGGTGGCCGGGAGGCGGCCGGGGGTGACGATGGTGCGCCAGGTGGTGAATCCGCTGTAGCGGGGGCCGGGGTGCCGGGGGAAGAGCAGGCTCCGGGTCGCGGAGTGGATGCCGTCGGCGGCGACGACCAGGTCGGCCGTCTCCTCCCCGTGGGCGGTGCGGACGACGGCGGGCCCGGTCGCGCTGCCGGGGGTGACGAGGGTGGCGGGCGAGCCGGTGCGGACGGTGCCCTCCGGGAGCGCGTCGACCAGGGCGGTGATGACATCGGCGCGGGCGACGGCGGCGATGGTGTCGCCGAAGCAGGCCTCGAAGGCCGACGTGCTGGTGCGGGCGAGCCAGCGGCCGGAGGGGTGGCGCAGGCCGACGGCTGGGTGCGGGGTGGCGAGGGCGCGCAGGTGCCCGCCGATGCCGAGCCGGTCGAGGCAGCGCAGGGCGTTGGGGGCCAGGGCGAGTCCGGCGCCGACGGATTCGAGGGAGTCGGCGCGCTCGTGGACGCGGACGGGGACGCCCTGTCGGTGGAGGGCGAGGGCGGCGGTGAGGCCGCCGATGCCGCCGCCGATGACGATCGCCTGGTGCAGGCCCATGAGGGGGCTCCTCTTCTCGCGCGCTCCGGCCACTACAGATGTAGTGCCCGATGTTCGAAACGGTACTACGCATGTAGTGAGTCGTAAACTACGGCTGTAGTGAGTTGGGGGAGCCTCTTCGGAAAGGCCATGATCGGACCCATGACACCCCCGCGCCCGACCCTGATCGCCGACGCCGCCATCGACCTGATCGCCGACGCCGGCCTGCGCGGGCTCACCCACCGCGCCGTGGACGACGCGTCCGGCCTGCCCGCCGGCTCGACCTCCAACCTCGCCCGGACCAGGGCCGCCCTGCTGGAGCTCGTGCTCACCCGGATCGTCGAGCGGGAGACCGCCGACTACCCCGTCCTCGTCGAGGGCGAGCTGCCGGCGGCCGCCGCCCCGCCGCGAGAGCAGCTGGCCGAGGTCGGCGCCGAGGTGCTCTTCCAGGCACTCACAGGCGGCCGGCGGATCACCCTGGCCCGCCTGGAGCTCGCCCTGGAGGCCACCCGCAGGCCCGAACTGCGCTCCCTCTACGATCGCCTGGGCGCGCGCTTCGCCCAGCGCGCCGCCGAGCTGCTCGCCGCCGCCGGTTCGAGTGACCCGACGGGGGACTCCCGCCGGTTGATCCGCTGGTGCGACGGCGTGCTGTTCAACGCGACGGCCGGCAGCGGGCACTGGCACGTGCCGATGCCCGAGGAGCTGCGCGAGGAGATCGACCGGTACCTCGCCGTGCTTCTCGACCGGTAGGCCCGGGATCCGGCGGCGCCCGCCTGCGCGAGCAGCGAGCGATCCGCTCCGCGGAGGCGCTGCGCGCCCTCGCGCCGGCGCCGGCCGTGGCGCTGTCGGGGGTGCACCGGCTGGGGCTCGTCCACCGGGACCTCGAGCCCGCCGACATCATGCTGACCACGGCCGGCCCGCGCCTGCTGGACTTCGGCATCGCGGCGATCGTGGACGGCACCCGGCCGACCGCCACCGGCGGCGGCCCGGGCGCCCTGACGTACCTGGCGCCGGAGCAGTTCGGCGAGGAGGGGGTCGGTCCGGCGGCCGTCCACGACCGGATCACCCGGGGCCGGCAGGCCCTCGCGCTGCAGCGGAGGCGGCGAGCCCGGACCCGGCTCCCCGGGCGACGGGGTGCGGTCCCGGAGCACGGGACGGGGCGCGGCCGGGTACGACGGGGCGCGGCCGCATACGACAGGGTCCGGCCGGAGGCGGCTCAACCGTCGGACGCCACCCGCCCGGCGACGAGCCGGGCGCAGTCGTCCACCGAGGCCCGCGAGGTGTCGACGGCCAGGTCGTAGGCGACGCCCTGGTGCACCGCGGAGGCCTGCGCGGTGGCCATCCCGGCCACCCGGTCGCCGCGCGCGGCCTCTCGCGCCGCGGCCACCGCAGGATCGCAGCGCACCCCGACCCAGAGCACGTCCAGACCCTCCAGCGCCGCCCGCCACCGGGCCTGCGAAGCGGCGCCGCCGAGGAACACCTCGTCCACCACGATCCGCGCCCCGGCCCGGGCCATCGCCGCCACCCCGAGCGTCCAGGCGGCGTCCAGCGCGGCGAAGACCGGGCCGACCTCGACCGTCCCGTCCCCGCCCTCCAGCCCGCCGATTCCCTCGCCGCCGTCGCGCAACGACGCCGGCAGCGCCTCGACCATGGTGTCCGCGCCGAGGTGCAGCCACGGGTCCGGCAGCAGTTCCTGCAGGCGCCGGGCGATGCTCGACTTGCCGGAGCTGGACCCGCCGTTGAGAACGATCACATGCATGGGCGGAGCCTATGGCGGCACACCCCGCGGCGTCGCCGCGTTATCCGGGGGAGAGCCCCGGGGGACGGGGCGAGCCGTGGACTACAGGGCTCCGGCCGCCCCCGCCGCGAAGCCCGCCCCCGCCGCGTAGCCCGCCGCCGCGGCCGTGAAGGAGGACGCCAGCGCCGGCGCGCCCGCCCAGTGCAGGTGCAGGTAGGAGGCGTGCACGTTGCCGCCTCCGAAGCCCTCGGTGCGGGGGCCGGCGGGAAGGCGCCAGCCCCAGGCCGGGAGTTCGCCCGCTCCGGGTTCGCAGACCGTGCGATGGAACTCGTGGCCGCGCAGCCTGGTGCCGGCCGGGCCCAGCGGGGAGTCGTGCAGGGCGACCGCCTCCCGGTAGCCGAGGGTGAGCCGCTCGGTCATCCGGGCGTCGGTGGCCAGCACGCCGCACATCGGCAGGCCGTCCAACTCCCGCCCCAGGTAGAGCAGTCCGGCGCACTCGGCGGCGATCGGCCCGCCCGCGGCGGCGAACCCGGCGATGGCGGCGCGAAGTTCGGCGTTGCCGCTCAACTCGCGCACGTACAGCTCCGGGAAGCCGCCGCCGATCACCAGGCCGGCCGTCCCCTCGGGCAGCGACGAGGCGTGCAGCGGGTCGAACGGGACCACCTCCGCGCCCGCCGCGCCGAGTAGTTCGGCGTTCTCCGCGTACGAGAAGGAGAAGGCCGCGCCGCCCGCCACCGCGATCCGCGGCCGGCCGGCCACCGGGGTGACCTCGGCCGACGGGTCCCACGGTTCGGCGTCCAGGTCCGGTGCGGTCCGGGCGAGTTCGAGCAGGGCGTCCAGGTCGACCGAGGAGGCCACCAGTTCGCCCATGTCGGCGACCGCCCGCAGGGCCTCGGCCGAGCGCTCCACCGCCGGGATCAGCCCGAGGTGGCGGGACGGTGTGGCGACCGCCGCGGAGCGGCGCAGCGCGCCCAGCACCGGCACGCCGGAGCCCTCCTCCAGGGCCTCGCGCAGGAGCTGCTCGTGCCGGTCGGAGGCGACCCGGTTGAGGATCACCCCGGCGAGCCGCACCTGCGGGTCCCAGGAGGCGAAGCCGTGCACGAGCGCGGCCACCGAGCGGGACTGCGAGGAGCCGTCCACCACCAGCACCACCGGCGCCCGCAGCAGCTTGGAGACGTGCGCGGTGGAGGCCAGCTCCCCGCGCCCGGAGGCCCCGTCGAACAGGCCCATGACCCCCTCGACCACCGCGACGTCCGCCCCCGCCGCGCCGTGCAGGAACAGCGGTGCGATCCGCTCCGGCCCGCACAGGAAGGCGTCCAGGTTGCGGCCCGGGCGACCGGCGGCGAGCGCGTGGTAGCCCGGGTCGATGTAGTCGGGGCCGACCTTGTGCGGCGACACCGCCAGCCCGCGCGCGGCGAGCGCCGCGATCAGGCCGGTGGCGACGGTGGTCTTGCCGGCGCCCGAGGAGGGCGCGGCGACGACGAGGCGGGGGACGGTGCTCAACGGCCTACCACTCGATACCGCGCTGGCCCTTGCGGCCGGCGTCCATGGGGTGCTTGACCTTGGTCATCTCGGTGACCAGGTCGGCGAATCCGGTCAGCGCCTCGGGCGCGTACCGGCCGGTGATGACGACGTGCTGACTGCCCGGACGGTCCTTGAGCACGGCCACCACCTCGTCCGGGTCGACCCACCCCCAGTGCATCGGGTAGGTGAACTCGTCCAGCACGTAGAAGCGGTAGGTCTCGGCCGCGAGGTCCCGCTTGACCTGCTCCCAGCCTTCCTTGGCCGCCTCCTCGCTGGACATCTCCTGCTCGGCGGAGCGCTGGATCCAGGACCAGCCGGAGCCCATCTTGTGCCAGTCGACGGTGCCGCCCTCGCCGGAGGCGCCGAGCACGCGCAGCGCGTTCTCCTCGCCGACCTTCCACTTGGCGGACTTCACGAACTGGAACACCCCGACCGGCCAGCCCTGGTTCCAGGCCCGCAGCGCCATGCCGAACGCGGCCGTGGACTTGCCCTTGCCGGGGCCGGTGTGCACGGCGGTGATCGGCAGTGTGCGGCGCTGACGGGTCGTCAGGCCGTCGTCGGGGACGCTCTCGGGGACACCCTTGGGCATGTCGGCTCAGGCCGCCTTTCGCATCGCGGTGGTTGCACGGTTCGCAGAACGGTTGTCGGACCGGCTCTCGCGGACGAGCGAGGCCACGCCCTCGGCGCGCAGCTCGTCCAGGCCGACGGCGGTGCCGCCGAGCAGTCCGGCCAGGGTGCGGGCCAGGCCCAGGCGGACCGGGCCGGACTCGCAGTCCAGCACCACGCTCGCCGTACCCTGCGCCGCGAACAGCGCGGCCGCGCGGTGCGAGCGGGCGAGCGCGTCCCGCCCGCCGGTGGCCCGGCCGTCGGTCACCACGACCAGCAGCGGGCGCCGGCTCGGGTCGCGCAGCCGCTCGACCCGCAGCACCTCGTGCGCGCGCAGCAGGCCGGCGGCCAGCGGGGTCCGCCCGCCGGTGGGCAGCGACTCCAGCCGGGCCGCGCCGACCTCCACCGAGGAGGTGGGCGGCAGCGCCAGCTCGGCGCCCGCGCCCCGGAAGGTGATCATGCCGATCTTGTCGCGGCGCTGGTAGGCGTCCATCAGCAGCGACAGCACCGCGCCCTTGACGGTGGTCATCCGCTGCCGGGCGGCCATCGACCCGGAGGCGTCCACCACGAACAGCACCAGGTTGGACTCCCGCCCCTGGCGCACCTGTTCGCGGAAGTCGTCCTTGTGCACCACCAGCGCCCGCCCGCTGCGTCCGCGCGCCGCCTGGTGCGGCGCGGCGGCCTGGAGGGTCGCGGTCAGGTGCAGCCGGCCGAGCGCGCCCTGCGGGCGGCGGGCGCGGATGGTGTGCCCGCCGGTGGTCTCGGCGGGGGAGCGGCGGCCCTGGGCGCCGTGCCCGGTGCCCTTGACGGTGAACAGCTGGGTCCGGTACGGGTCTCCGGCCGCGACCGGCGCCGACTCCCGCGCGGGGGAGGGGTGCTGGGCGGGTACGGGCTGCTGCGCGGGCGCCTCGGGGCCCTCGGGGGCCGACGGTTCGGGAGCGGAACCCTCGGGGCCGCCGTCGGACGGCTCGGGCGCGCCGCCGCCGTCGGGGCCGCCCCCGTCCGGGCCGCCCTCCGGCCCGTCACCGTCGCCGTCCGGCCCGTCGCCGTCCGGGCCGGATCCGTCGCCCTCGGGCTCAGGCTCCTCCTGCTGCGCGTGCTCCTCCAGCGTCCGGTCCAGCTGCTCCTCGTCCAGTCCGGGCGCGTCGAAGGGGTTGCGGCGGCGCCGGTGCGGCAGCGCCAGCTGCGCCGCCTTGCGGACGTCCTCCTCCTGCACCTCGGTGCGCCCGTCCCAGGCCGCCAGTGCGACGGCTGTGCGGGCCATCACGATGTCCGCGCGCAGCCCGTCCACCTCGAACGCGGCGCACACGGCGGTGATCTGACGCAGCGCCACATCGGTCAGCTCGACCTTGGGCAGCAACTCCCGCGCCGCGACGATGCGTTCGGCGAGAGCCCGCTCCTCCTCGGCGAACCGCTCGGCGAAGCCGGCCGGGTCCGCGTCGTAGGCGAGCCGGCGGCGGACCACCTCGGCGCGCTCGGCCGGATCCCGGGTGGCGGCGATCTCGACGGTCAGGCCGAACCGGTCGAGCAGCTGCGGCCGCAGCTCGCCCTCCTCCGGGTTCATCGTGCCCACCAGCAGGAACCGGGCCGCGTGGCGCACCGACACGCCCTCGCGCTCGACGTAGGAGCGGCCCATCGCGGCGGCGTCCAGCAGCAGGTCCACCACGTGGTCCTGGAGCAGGTTCACCTCGTCGATGTAGAGCACGCCGCGGTGCGCCCTGGCGAGCAGCCCGGGCTCGTACGCCTTGACGCCCTCGGCCAGCGCCCGCTCCAGGTCGAGCGAGCCGACGATCCGGTCCTCGGCCACGCCGACCGGCAACTCGACCAGCTGGGCCGGCCGTTCGGAAGCGGGCGGGGAGACGTGCGGCCCGTCCGGGCACTGCGGGTCGGGCGCGGCCGGGTCGCAGGCGAAGCGGCAGTCGTCCACGGTGGCGATGGACGGCAGCAGGCCGGCCAGCGCGCGCACCATGGTCGACTTCGCGGTGCCCTTCTCACCGCGCACCAGCACGCCGCCCACGGCCGGGGAGACCGCGTTCAGCAACAGCCCGAGCCGCAGGTCGGCCATGCCGACGATCGCGGTGAACGGATAGCGGACGTCACTCATGCCGTACCCCACTCCTGTCGTGCCCGGTCCCGCGGCACTGTCCGGTCCTGTGATCCTGCCCGGCTCGGTGATCCTGCCCGGTTGCGTGATCCTGCCTGGCCCTGCTGCCGTACCCGGCACTGCCGCCGTACCCGGCTCATGCGTCACTCCCAGGGGCCCCGGGCGGGACGAACGGCAGCGATCCGGCCGCCGGCACCCCGCCCTCGATCAGCTTCCACAGCGCGTCGGTGTCGGCGTGCTCCTCGATCAGGTCGCCCAGCCGGTCCAGCCGGGCCTCGCGCGCCGCGGCGAAGGAGGTGTCCGGGGCCGGGACGAACGCCCGGCCCGACAACGCGGCGACCTCGCGCAGGAGTTCGCGGCGGAACCCGTCGTTCTCCAGCGCGCCGTGCCAGGTCGTGCCCCAGACCGGGCCCACCCGGCAGCCGTCCAGACCCCGCCCCCGGCCGTCGGAGACGAACGTGTCCCCGCCCTCGACGGTGACCACCCCGTGGTGGATCTCGTAGCCCTCCACCCGCTGCCCGAACGCCTCGCCGACCGGCCGCGCCAGCACCTTCTCGGCGCCGAACCGCACCTGGGTCGGCAGCAGGCCGAGGCCCTCGACGGCCCCCGCCTTCGACTCGACCTCGTCCACGATCGAGCGCGCCAGCATCTGATAGCCGCCGCAGACCCCGAGGACCGGCAGCCCGGCCGCCGCCCGCGCCCGCAGCGCCGGCTCCAGACCGCGCTCGCGCAGCCAGGCGAGGTCGGCGACGGTGGCCCGGGTCCCGGGCAGCACCACCAGGTCGGCGTCGGCCAGCTCCTCCGGGCGGGTCGCCCAGCGCACCAGCACGCCCGGCTCCTGCGCGAGCGCGTCCATGTCGGTGAAGTTGGACAGCCGCGGGAAGCGCACCACGGCCACCCGCAGCACGTCCGCGCCGTACGGCCCGGGCCCGTCCGCCCGGTCCACCACCGTCGACAGGTCCAGCGAGTCCTCGGCGTCCAGCCAGAGCCCGGGCAGCATCGGCAGCGTGCCCAGCACCGGACGGCCGGTCAGCCCGTGCAACATTTCCAGCCCGGGTGCGAGCAGCCGCGCGTCACCGCGGAACTTGTTGACGAACCAGCCGGCCACGTGCCGCTGGTCCTCCGCCGACAGCAGCGCCAGCGTCCCGTACATCGCCGCGAAGACCCCGCCGCGGTCGATGTCCCCGACCACCACCACCGGCAGGGCGGCGGCCGTCGCCAGGCCCATGTTGGCGATGTCGCGGTCGCGCAGGTTGATCTCGGCGGGCGAGCCCGCGCCCTCGCAGACCACCACGTCGTAGCGGTCGCGCAGGTCCGCCAGGCACTCCAGGGCGCGCTTCAGCAGGACGGGCTTGCGCTCGCGGTAGTCCAGCGCGCCCACCTCCGCCACCGGCCTGCCGAGCAGCACCACCTGGCTGCGGCCGTCCGCGCCCGGCTTGAGCAGCACCGGGTTCATCGCCGCCTCCGGCTCCACCCGGGCGGCCTGGGCCTGCATCGCCTGGGCACGGCCGATCTCGGCACCGTCGGCGGTGACGAAGGAGTTGAGCGACATGTTCTGCGCCTTGAACGGCGCGACCCGCACGCCCTGGCGGACGAGCCAACGGCAGATCCCGGCCGTCACCACGCTCTTGCCCGCGTCCGAGGTCGTCCCCGCGACCAGCAGCGCCTTGCTCATGCCCGTCCCCTCTTCCTCAGCAGCATCCGCAGCAGGACGTGCCCCGCGACCGTCGTACCCAGCGCCAGTGCGCCCACCCGCCGGGAGAGCGCACAGGCGCGCTCGATGTCGTCCACCGTCACCGGCCGCAGCTCCGCACCCAGTACGGGCCGGTGCTCCACCCGCTCGCCGTACCGCAGCGCCCCGCCCAGCCGTACGCCCACCGCGCCGGCGAACGCCGCCTCGGCCTGGCCCGCGTTCGGGCTCGGGTGCGCGGAGCCGTCGCGCCGCCAGACCCGCCAGGCCGTACGGGGCTCGGGCGCGGCGGCCACCGTCAGCAGCGCCGTCAGCCGGGCGCCCGGCCAGCCCGCCAGGTCGTCCAGCCGGGCCGAGGCCCAGCCGAACCGGGCGTAGCGCGGCGAGCGGTGGCCCACCATCGCGTCCAGGGTGTTCACGGCGCGGAAGGCCAGCAGGCCGGGCGTGCCGGCCAGGGCGCCCCAGGTCAGCGCGTTCACCACGGCGTCGGCGGTGTTCTCGGCCACCGACTCGACCACCGCCCGGGCGATCTGCTGCCCGTCCAGCGCGCTCGGGTCCCGCCCGCACAGGTGCGGCAGCCGTTCCCGGGCGGCCGCGAGGTCGCCCGCGGCCAGCGAGCGGCCGATGGTGCGCGCCTCCCGGGTCAGCGAGGTGCCGCCGAGCACTGTCCAGGTCGCGGCCGCCGCCAGCACCGCCCGGCCCAGCGGACGCCGGCCCACCGTACGGTCCAGGGCGAGCGCGCCCGCCGCGACCGCGCCCACGCACAGCGCCGTGTACCCGGCCCCCGCGCCGCGGTCGTCGCGCCACAGCCGACGCTCCAGCCGGGTCGCGGCGCTGCCGAAGACAGCCACCGGATGGCCCCGGCGGGGGTCGGCGAAGCGGGCGTCGGCGACATGGCCCGCGACGGCGCCGAGCGCGAACGCGGCGGCGCGGGCCAGCGGGCGCGGCGAGGAGGAGGGCCCGAGCGGGGTCATCGGGGGCACGGCGGAAGGCAGCTCGGAGTCCGGTGGGGTGGGGCAGCCTGCATCGCGTGCGTGTCCTCACTCAGGGTCCGCGCCCTGGATCGACGTGACGGGGGCGAGAGTCTCCTGGCTTCCGGGTCGAACGCACCCCCGGAGCCTTCCAGCGGCCGTCGACGGCCGCCGTGGCGATGTTCCGAGCGTGCTCCCCGGTGACAGTGGCGGGACCGCGCCGGAATTCCACCGGCTTCCTCTCCATGCCTCCGTTTGGCCCCAGGATCCCATCACGGGCCCGAACCGGGAGTCAACCGAGGTCACAGAGGGGTTGGTCACACGCGGACGCCGCCGACGCGCCGGGGGATCGCCCGGCGCGGGGCCGCCCTCCACCGGGAACACCACGTCCCCTCCCACCGGGGCGCCGCCGGCTCCGCCGCCGCCCCGCCCCACCACCCTCATTGCCCGCCTCCGACACCTCCTCAGCGCCGCCTGGCCGCCGCCCGGGTGACCCGGACGGCCCAGCCCGGTGGCCGGGCGGACGGAGCGCCGGTGAACTGGTGCCCGAACACCGTCCGGTCCGTGAGCAACAGAGCGGGGAGCGAAATGCGTTGGGGAACCGCCGCCGTCGTGGCGGCCGCCGCGGTCGGGGCCGCCGTGCTGGTGATCGGCCGTCGGGCCTCCGACCGGACGGTCCGTCCGGTGGCCGCCGTCCCGGAGTCCGGGCCGGTCCTGGTCCGCGGCCTCTCCCCCGGCCGGGTCACCTTCACCCGCGGCCCCGAGAGCCTGCGCCCCGGCCGCTGGGCGGTCGAGTGGGCGGACGGCGGGCACGCGGTCGTCGAGGAGGTCCTGCACAGCGACGAGCGGGGCGTCACCCGCCCGCTGCTCCGCGCCGACCGGGGCACGCTCACCCCCGGCACCGAGGTCCGCTTCACTCCCCGGGTCCACCTCGGCGACCCCACCGAGGCACTCGGCCTCCCCTTCACCGACACCACCGCCGACGGCGAGCTCGGCGCCCTTCCCGCCTGGCGGCTCGACGGCAAGCGCGGTACCTGGGTGATCCTGGTGCACGGCCCCGAGGCCGACCGCCAGCAGACCCTCCCGGTGCTCCCCGTCCTCGACCGGCTCGGCCTGCCCGCCCTCGCCGTCACCTACCGCGGCGACCGGGGCGCCCCCGCCTCCCCGGACGGGCTCAGCCACTTCGGCGAGACCGAGTGGCGCGACATCGAGGCGGCGGTACGGCTGGCGCTCGACAGCGGCGCGGGCAAGGTGATCCTCTACGGCTGGTCCGTCGGCGCGACCACGGCCCTCCAGACCGCGGCCCGCACCGCCTGGCCGCACGCCGTCAGCGGCCTCATCCTCGACTCGCCGGTGCTCGACCTCCCGGTCTCCGCCCGCCGGGACGCCGCCCGGGCCGGCTTCCAGGGCGTCGCCGCCGAGCTCGGGGCCCTGGCCGCGGAGGGCCGCACGGGCGTCGACCTCGCCGACTTCGCCCGCATCGCCGAGGGCACCGACCTGCGGGTGCCCACCCTTCTCCTGCACAGCCCCGAGGACCGGATCGCGCCCTTCGGCACCGCCGAGAAGCTGGCCGCCGCCCGTCGCGACGTGGTCAGCCTCCAGGCCTTCCCCGGTGCCGACCACGCCACCCTCTGGAACACCGCTCCCGACCGGTACACCGAACTGCTCCGCCGCTGGCTCACGCCGCTGCTGTAGGGCGCCGCCGGCGGGTCCTGCCGGCACGTCTCCCGGACGTGCCGCGGTCGGTGCTCCGCTTCCGCCCCTGCGGATAGGAACGCGGCCCCACCGCCGAGGTCCGGGCCGACCCGTCGAGCCGATCCGTCGAGCCGATCCGTCCGATCCGTCCGACGGGATCCGCGAGGCCCGCAAGACCCACTGGCCGCGTCCTCGCCCCCCTCCTCGTGCGGGCGTTTCCGGCTGGGCCGCGCCGGCTTTTCCGGCGCGCTTCGCCCCTGCCCACGAATGAACGTTTCCTCCATTCCGCCGTAGGCGCGCGAGAAGTCGGCCGGTCCGACTTCTCGCGCGGCACGATCCCCCCGTCCCGCTCGTCATCCGTCCGGATTCGGACTGGACAGCTCCGCCGGAAGTCGGCGGAAGGGGATTCCCCGTGCGACCGGCGCGAAAACCACCTCGATGTCAGGGACAACAATTTGCCCGGCCACTGACCCCCCACCCGTACGCACGGTAACCGCCCGAGCATTCCCGGCGACCGGGATGATGCGAGTGGCATGGGCAGGTCACACGTTTCCGGCCAGGCGGTTTGCCGCTGTTGCCCGATCTTGCGGAGGTGCCGCCACCGGTCGCCCGGTCGTACGGACAACCGGATGTGACAGAAGGCCGGTACAAGGGGAAGACTGCTCGACGTGACGTCTCGGAACCCGCGCGACCGTGATGCCCCGCTCCCGCCGACGATCGGCACCGGTGCGACGGTGACCCGTCTCCCCGGAACGGCCCAACGGCCCGCCGGTGGCAGGCCGGGCGGGGCGGGTGTCCCCCGTAACGGAGTACCCCGGCGGCGAGGGCCCGCTCCGGCTCCCGGGCGGGGCAGGGTTCCCGTGCCCGAGGGCTTCCCGGCACCCGCCGAGCTGGCCCCGCTGGCCCGCCGGATGCTGGTCGACGCCGTCCGCGTCGCCCGCTGGGCCGGTGAGCTGGCCGAGGTCGACAAGCGCGGCGAACTGCTCCCCGAGGACGCCCGCGAGGCCGGCCGGGCGCTGGCCATGACGGTCGGCGCCGCCGCCAAGGCATGGGGGCAGGCACTGCTGGTGGGCCTCGTGGAGCCCCGGGACGGCGGAGCCGGACCCGGCTGGCGCCTGCACGCCTGGGAGCACGACGACGAGGCCGTGGTGCGCGGATGGTCGGCGATGTTCGACGCCTGGACCCTGCTCGCCCCGGTGCCCCCCGCCGCGCTGCGCGGCGTGTTCGCCGTGCTGGCCGGGCAGGCCGTGGACCAGGCCCCGCAGCTGCTCTCCTTCCTGCACCTGGTGGACGGCCCCGTCGCCGAGAGCGAACTGCTGGAACTGCTGCGCCGGGGCCTGGACGAGCGCCGGGTCGGCACCGGCCTCGGCGGACCGGGGCTGTCTCCGGTGCCGCACGCGGCCTCGGCCGTCTCCGCCGTCCGCGGTACCTGCCGCGCGCCGCAGATCGACACCCCGGCCGCGCCGGCCGACGTGGCCGCCGTCCTGGACTGGATGCTCGACGGCCTGGAGGCCGTCGGCGCCCTGGTGCGCAGGAACGATGCCGCGGAGCTGTCGCCGCTCGGCCACTGGGCGGTGCGGGCCAAGCTGGAGGAGATCTGCACGGTCGCGCAGACCGCGGCCGGGCACATCGAGCAGAGCGCCTTCGAGCTGCTGAACGCGTGTGCGGACTACTCGCCGGGCCCGGCCCGCGCCGAGTTCCGGGCGTGGGTCGCGGCCCGTCCGGCGGACCGGGCCGTGGGCGAGCTGCTGGAGGCCGCCCGGGGCGACGACGCGCTGGTGCGCGGACTGGCCTTCGAGGCGCTGCGGGTGGCCGGGGGCCCGGCCGAGCAGGCGGTGCGCGCGGCGGTGGACGCGCCGGTGCTGCGCCCCTACGCGCTGCTGTGGCTGGCGGAGCGCGCCGACGAGGGCGTCTCCCCGGCGGACGTACTGGGCGCGGAGGACGCGGCCTGGCTCTGGGTGGACACCGCGGCCGCGGTGCTCGACCACGGCGAGACCGAGCTGCTGGTGGGTCATGTCGAGGGCGCCTCGGCGGGCGACCCGGTCCGGCTGTTCGCCCGGGCCCGGCAGTCCGGTCACCCGCGGGCGGCCTCGGTGCTGACGGCGGTCTCGGGCGTGCACCCGGACCCGGGCGTGGCCCGGGCGGCCCGCCGCTCGGCGTTCAGCGTGCACACTGGTGGCGCCTGAGTTTTATGACTTTTGCGGGGACGTTCGGGGTCCACGGTGACCGCGACGGCGGCTCCGGCGTCCGTGTCGAGGTTCGCTCGGGTCTCCGCTCGGACGGCGCCCGAGTCCCGCACCCGCGGCGCTCGATTGTTATGACATACGAGAAGGGCCCGGAACCAACAGGTTCCGGGCCCTGACTCTTATGACTTTTGCGGGGACTCAGCCGAGCCGGGACTCCGCCCGCCGGGCGCGGACGTCGCCGACCTTCTGCCCCACCTTGCGGCGGATGACCAGAAGCGGTGCCATCGCCGCGAGAGTGATCTGGGCAAATGCGCCGACGTGCATCAGCTGGTTGCCACCGGGCAGGCCGGTGGCCCAGGCGGCCAGGCAGCCGATGGAGACCACGATCCAGCAGAGCGTCGCGGTGGCCAGCAGCCCCTGCGGCTTCGGGTACTCGATCCGGCTGACCATCAGGTACGCGGCGCCGAAGATGGCGAGCAGACCGGGCAGGAACGGCGGGTCGAGCAGCACGATGGCGATCACCGTCATCGCGCCCATCGGGCAGGGCATGCCCTGGAACACCCCGGGCCGCATCTTGACGGCCGAGAAGCGGGCCAGCCGCAGGACCACCGCGAGCAGCACCGTGATGGCGATGAGCGCCGACAGCTTGCTGTTGGAGCCCTGGGAGACCATGCCCCAGACCGCGACGAAGTAGGCCGGCGCGATGCCGAAGCTGATCAGGTCCGCCAGGTTGTCCAGTTCCGCTCCGAGGGCGGAGGAGCGCAGCTTGCGCGCCACCAGGCCGTCGAAGAGGTCGCACATCGAGCCGATCAGCAGCAGCGTGACCGCGGTGGCGGCGCTGTGCCGGTCCGGAGCGGCGTCCGGGTTGGTGATGTGCGGGACCAGGACCCCGGTGGTGATCGAGTAGATCGCCAGGAAGCCGCAGACGGCGTTCCCCAGGGTCAGGAAGTCGGCGGTGGAGAGGTGCTGAGGAGAGCGCGGGGCGCGCAGCTCGCGGTCGCGCGCCCAGCGGCGGCGGCGCAGGGCCGTCTCCTCGTCGTCCAGGCCGACGATTGTCTCAGGATCAGTCACGGTCAAGGCGCGTCACCCCGGCTGTGGTCTTCTGGCCGACCTCGACGCCGACCTCGACGCCGGCCGGCAGGTAGGTGTCGACCCGGGACCCGAACCGGATCAGACCGATCCGGTCGCCCTGCTCGACCTTGGTTCCGGCGTCCACGTACGGCACGATGCGTCGGGCCACGGCCCCCGCGATCTGCACCATCTCGATGTCGCCGAGCTCGGTGTCGAAGTGCCAGACGACCCGCTCGTTCTGGTCGCTGTCCTTGTTGAACGCGGGGACGAAGCCGCCCGCGACGTGCTCGACCGACGTCACCGTGCCCGGCAGGGGCGCGCGGTTGACGTGGACGTTGAGCGGGCTCATGAAGATCGCGACCCGGGTGCGGCCGTCCGGCCAGGCGTCGATGCTCTGCACCACGCCGTCGGCGGGGGAGATCACTCTGCCCGTGCCGATCTCACGCTCGGGGTCGCGGAAGAACCACAGCATGCCCGCGCTGAGCGCGCAGGCGGGTACCGCAGCCAGGGCCCACTTGCCGCTGCGCCGGGTGAGGGCGGTGGTCACGGCGGCCGTGGCGAGAGTGGGGACGAACCAGGGGGTGGCTCCGCGCGCGATGGTCACGCGGGGTCGCCGACCGGCCGTCGGGGCTGCGAGGGCATCGCGGTCCGTGACGGAGGTGTGAGGGGACGGGCTGATGGGCATCGAAGACCTTTGTCGCGGGGGATCATGGCCGCTGGACGGGGGCCACCGCGGGATCGGTAATAGAGGGACGGCTTGCTGTCCCGGTGGATGCTATCGGGAGCACACGGTGGGTGGGCAACCCGCCTGCTCGTTCATGTGTCCGGTGGCGGCGCGTGTGCGCGTCCACTCCTACGACCGTAGCTCGACCCGGTCCGGTTCCCAAGGGACCCGACAGGGCTGGTGACTCTTGTCTCAACGGGTGCGCCGACGGAACCCGGCGGGGCGAAACGGCCGTAGCGGCCGCAAGCGGGTGTGCGGAAGCGGCCGCCGGGCGTGTCGTTGCAGCTGTACGCCCTGCGGCCGCTTCCGGAGGGCCGTGCCGGACCCAGGCGGACCAGGCCGGGCCCGTGACGGGGCACGGCGCTCCGCCGGCGCGGGCCCGCACGCCCGTCGACCGGCGGTTCGAGGGGGCCGCCCGGCGACGTGGTCCGTCGGCGGGCGGCCCGGGGATCAGTCGGCGATCCGGTACTCCTCCAGGAGCCGGCGTCCGACGATCATCTTCTGGATCTCCGCAGTACCTTCACCGATGAGCAGCATCGGGGCCTCGCGGTAGAGGCGCTCGATCTCGTACTCCTTGGAGAAGCCGTAGCCGCCGTGGATGCGGAAGGCGTCCTCGACGACCTCCTTGCAGTACTCGGAGGCGAGGTACTTGGCCATGCCGGCCTCGAGGTCGTTGCGCTCGCCGCTGTCCTTCTTGCGGGCGGCCATGACCATCATCTGGTGGGCGGCCTCGACCTTGGTGGCCATCTCGGCGAGCTTGAACTGGATCGCCTGGTGCTCGGCGATCTTCTTGCCGAAGGTGGAGCGCTGCTGGGCGTAGGAGATGCCGAGCTCGAAGGCGCGGCGGGCGACGCCGCAGCCGCGGGCGGCGACGTTGACGCGGCCGACCTCGACGCCGTCCATCATCTGGTAGAAGCCGCGGCCCGGGACGCCGCCGAGGATGCGGTCGGCCGGGATGCGGACGTCCTGGAGGACCAGCTCGGTGGTGTCGACGCCCTTGTAGCCCATCTTCTCGATCTTGCCGGGCACGGTCAGGCCGGGAACCGTGGGGTTCGGGCCGAAACCGGCCTCCTTCTCGATCAGGAAGGTGGTCATGTTCTTGTACGGCGTGTTGCCGCCCTCGTCGGTCTTGCAGAGGACCGCGACCAGGGTGGAGGTGCCGCCGTTGGTGAGCCACATCTTCTGGCCGTTGAGGACGTAGAACTCCCCGTCCTTGACGCCCTTGGTGGAGATGGCCGAAACGTCGGAGCCGAGGCCCGGCTCGGACATCGAGAAGGCGCCGCGGATCTCGCCGGCGGCCATCCTCGGCAGGAAGTGGTCCTTCTGCTCCTGGGTGCCGTGGGCGTTGATCATGTGCGCCACGATGAAGTGGGTGTTGACGATGCCGGAGACCGACATCCAGCCGCGGGCGATCTCCTCGACCACCAGGGCGTAGGTGAGCAGCGACTCGCCGAGGCCGCCGTACTCCTCGGGGATGGTGAGGCCGAACAGGCCGAGCTGCTTCATGCCCTCGACGATGGCGGTCGGGTACTCGTCCTTGTGCTCCAGCTCGGTCGCGACCGGAATGATCTCCTTGTCGACGAAATCCCGCACGGTGGCGAGGATGTCCCGCTGGATCTCGGTGAGGCCGTCGGTCTGTGCGAGGCGTCCCATCGTGCGGCTCCGGAAAGGTCTGAGGGGCTACGGAAAGTCGGGGATTCCCCGGGGGGGGGGATTGCGGGGGCCCTGCCGGCGTGGCTGCGGCAGCAGGGCCCCCGGTACCGGGTGGGGCGCGGCCGATGACGGCGGCCTGCCCGTCCGGGGTCTCTCGAGGGGGCTCTCCGTCCGTGGAGGGAGGGCCCCCTATAGAGGGGAGAGGCCGAGAAGGCGGGGAGGGAGGGGCTCAGGCAAGCGGGGTCGGACGACCGGGCTGCTCGCCGCCGCGCTCCTTGATGTACGTCTCGGTCGGCACCATCACCTTGCGGCGGAAGACGCAGACGACCGTGCCGTCCTGCTTGTACCCCTTGGTCTCGACGTACACGATGCCGCGGTCGTCCTTGGACTTGGACGGCCACTTGTCGAGCACGGTGGTCTCGCCGTAGAGGGTGTCGCCGTGGAAGGTCGGTGCGACGTGCCGCAGCGACTCGATCTCCAGGTTGGCGATCGCCTTGCCGGAGACGTCCGGGACGGACATGCCGAGCAGCAGCGAGTAGATGTAGTTGCCCACCACGACGTTCCTGCCGAAGTCCGTCGTCTTCTCCGCATAGTTGGTGTCCATGTGGAGCGGGTGGTGGTTCATGGTGAGCAGGCAGAAGAGGTGGTCGTCGTACTCGGTGACCGTCTTGCCGGGCCAGTGCTTGTAGACCGCGCCGACCTCGAACTCCTCGTAGGTGCGTCCGAACTGCATGCCGTGGGCCCTCAGCTTTCCGGGATCTCGAACTTGGTGGTGCGCTGCATGCCCGCGGCCCTGCCCTTGCCGGCGACGACCAGCGCCATCTTGCGGCTGGCCTCGTCGATCATCTCGTCGCCGAGCATGGCGGAGCCCTTGGCGCCGCCCGCCTCGGAGGTGCAGTAGTCGTACGCGTCGAGGATCAGCTCGGCGTGGTCGTAGTCGTCCTGCGAGGGCGAGTAGATCTCGTTCGCGGCGGCGACCTGGTCCGGGTGGAGCACCCACTTGCCGTCGAAGCCGAGGGCGGCCGAGCGGCGGGCGACCTCGCGGTAGCCCTCCTGGTTGCGGATCTGGAGGTACGGGCCGTCGATCGCCTGGAGGTCGTTGGCGCGGGCGGCCATCAGGATGCGCATCAGGATGTAGTGGTAGGCGTCGGCGTTGTAGCCGGGCGGCTGCTCGCCGACGACCAGCGACTTCATGTTGATGGAGGCCATGAAGTCGGCGGGGCCGAAGATGATGGTCTCCAGCCGGGGCGAGGCCTCGGCGATGGCGTCGACGTTGATCAGGCCCTTGGCGTTCTCGATCTGCGCCTCGATGCCGATCCGGCCGACCTCGAAGCCCATGGTCTTCTCGATCTGGGTGAGCAGCAGGTCGAGTGCCTTGACCTGCTCGGCGTCCTGCACCTTGGGCAGCATGATGCAGTCGAGGTTGGGGCCGGCGCCCTCGACCACGGTGATCACGTCGCGGTAGGTCCAGTGCGTGGTCCAGTCGTTGACGCGCACGACACGGGTCTTGCCGCCCCAGTCGCCGTTGTTGAGTGCGTCGACGATGTTGTGGCGCGCGCTTTCCTTGACCAGCGGGGCGCAGGCGTCCTCCAGGTCGAGGAAGACCTGGTCGGCCGGCAGACCCTGGGCCTTCTCCAGGAAGCGCGGGTTGCTGCCCGGCACGGCGAGACAGGAGCGGCGCGGGCGCAGACGGTTCACAGCAGTCATAAGAATCGAGGGTTCCTTCCCAGTGGTCAGCTGGTCAGCTGTTCAGTTCGTGGCCGCGGTCGGTGCGGGCGTCCACGGCTGGAGCTTGTTGGCCAGCCGGATCTCGTCCACGATCCGGCCGATGATGGTGGTGATGCCGAAGTCCTTCGGGGTGAACACGGCAGCGACGCCGGCGGCCTTGAGGGCCTCGCCGTCCGCTGCCGGGATGATGCCACCCACGATCACCGGGACATCCTCCACCCCGGCGCGGCGCAGCCGCTTCAGGACGTCGGGCACCAGCTCGCTGTGCGCGCCGGAGAGGATGGACAGGCCCACGCAGTGCACGTCCTCCGCGACGGCGGCGGAGACGATCTGCTCCGGGGTCAGCCGGATGCCCTGGTAGACCACCTCGAAGCCGGCGTCGCGGGCCCGGACGGCGATCTGCTCGGCGCCGTTGGAGTGCCCGTCCAGGCCGGGCTTGCCGACCAGCAGGCGCAGCTTGCCGGCGCCCAGCTCCGCGGCGGTGGCGGCGACCGCGGCACGGACCTGCTCCAGCTCGCCGCCGGGCTCGGCGGCCACGGCGACGGGCGCGCCGCCGACGCCGGTGGGCGCGCGGTACTCGCCGAAGACCTCGCGCAGGGCGAAGGACCACTCGCCGGTGGTGACGCCGGCCCGGGCGCAGGCGAGCGTGGCCGGCATCAGGTTGGTCCCGGTGGCGGCGACGGCCTTGAGCTCGGCCAGCGACGCCTGGGCGGCGGCCTCGTCGCGCTGGGCGCGCCAGGCCTCCAGGGCGGCGAGCACGGACCGCTCGGAGGCCGGGTCGACCACCATGATCGCGGTGTCGAGGTCGGCGGTGAGCGGGCTCGGCTCGGTGGTGTCGAAGCAGTTCACCCCGATGATCTTGTCCTCGCCGGATTCGATCCGGGCCCGGCGGGCGGCGTGCGAGGCGACCAGGTTGGACTTCAGGTAGCCGGACTCGACGGCCGGGATCACCCCGCCCATCTCCAGCACCTTGGCGATCTCCGCCTCGGCGCCGGCCAGCAGCTCGTCGGTCTTGGCCTCGATCACCTCGGAGCCGTTGAAGATGTCGCCGTACTCCAGCAGGTCCGACTCGTACGCCAGCACCTGCTGGATGCGCAGCGACCACTGCTGGTCCCAGGGCCGGGGCAGGCCGAGTGCCTCGTTCCAGGCGGGCAGCTGGACGGCACGCGCGCGGGCGTCCTTGGAGAGGGTGACGGCCAGCATCTCCAGGACGATCCGCTGGACGTTGTTCTCCGGCTGGGCCTCGGTCAGGCCGAGCGAGTTGACCTGGACGCCGTAGCGGAAGCGGCGCTGCTTGGGGTCGGTGACGCCGTAGCGCTCCAGGGTGACCTTCTCCCAGAGCCGGGCGAAGGCGCGCATCTTGCACATCTCCTCGACGAAGCGCACGCCGGCGTTGACGAAGAAGGAGATCCGGGCGACCACCTCGCCCATCCGCTCGGCCGGCACCTGGCCGGAGTCGCGCACGGCGTCGAGCACCGAGATGGCGGTGCACATCGCGTAGGCGATCTCCTGGACGGGCGTGGCCCCGGCCTCCTGCAGGTGGTAGCTGCAGATGTTGATCGGGTTCCACTTGGGGATGTTGCCGACCGTGTAGGCGATCATGTCGGTGATCAGCCGCACCGACGGGCCGGGCGGGAAGACGTGCGTCCCGCGCGACAGGTACTCCTTGACGATGTCGTTCTGGGTGGTGCCGGTGAGCTTGGCGACGTCCGCGCCCTGCTCCTCGGCGACCACCTGGTAGAGCGCCAGCAGCCACATCGCGGTGGCGTTGATCGTCATGGAGGTGTTGGTCCGTTCGAGCGGGATGCCGTCGAACAGGGTGCGCATGTCGCCGACGTGGCCGACCGGGACGCCGACCCGGCCGACCTCGCCGCGGGCGAGGACGTGGTCGGAGTCGTAGCCGGTCTGGGTCGGCAGGTCGAAGGCGACGGACAGGCCGGTCTGGCCCTTCGCCAGGTTCCGCCGGTAGAGCGCGTTGGAGTCGCTCGCGGTGGAGTGGCCGGCGTAGGTGCGCATCAGCCAGGGCCGGTCGCGCTTCTGGGGCTCAGTCATCGGCGGGTCTCACACGTTCCTGAAGCGGTTGATGGCCGGCAGGTGCTTCTCGCGCAGCTCGGGGTCGGTGACGCCCAGGCCCGCCTCGGGGGCCAGGCAGAGCACGCCGACCTTGCCCTGGTGCTTGTTGTGGTGCACGTCCAGGGCGGCCTGGCCGGTCTCCTCCATGGAGTAGACCTTGGACAGGGTCGGGTGGATCTTGCCCTTGGCGATCAGGCGGTTGGCCTCGAAGGCCTCGCGGTAGTTGGCGAAGTGCGAGCCGACGATCCGCTTGAGCGACATCCACAGGTACCGGTTGTCGTACTGGTGCATGTAGCCGGAGGTGGAGGCGCACGTGACGATGGTTCCGCCCTTGCGGGTGACGTACACCGAGGCGCCGAAGGTCTCCCGGCCCGGGTGCTCGAAGACGATGTCCACGTCCTCGCCGCCCGTGAACTCGCGGATCTTCGCGCCCAGGCGCTTCCACTCGCGCGGGTCCTGGGTGTGCTCGTCCTTCCAGAACCGGTAGCCCTCGGCGGAGCGGTCGATGATCGCCTCGGCGCCCATGGCGCGGCAGATCTCGGCCTTCTGGTCGTTGGAGACCACGCAGATCGGGGTGGCGCCGCCGGCCAGCGCGTACTGGGTGGCGTACGAGCCGAGGCCGCCGCTGGCGCCCCAGATCAGCACGTTGTCGCCCTGCTTCATGCCGGCGCCGTTGCGCGAGACCAGCTGGCGGTAGGCGGTGGAGTTGACCAGACCGGGGGAGGCGGCCTCCTCCCAGGTGAGGTGCTTGGGCTTGGGCAGCAGCTGGTTGGTCTTCACCAGGGCCAGCTGGGCCAGACCGCCGAAGTTGGTCTCGAAGCCCCAGATGCGCTGCTCCGGGTCCATCATCGTGTCGTTGTGGCCGTCCGCGGACTCCAGTTCGACCGAGAGGCAGTGCGCGACGACCTCGTCGCCCGGCTTCCAGGCGTTGACCCCGGCGCCGGTGCGCAGCACCACGCCGGCGAGGTCGGAGCCGACCACGTGGTACGGAAGGTCGTGGCGCTTGGTGAGCGGCGACAGCCGGCCGTAGCGCTCCAGGAAGCCGAAGGTGGAGACCGGCTCGAAGATCGAGCTCCAGACGGTGTTGTAGTTCACCGCGCTCGCCATGACGGCGACCAGGGCCTCGCCGGGGCCCAGCTCGGGCAGGGCTACATCGTCGAGGTGAAGAGACTTGCGGGGGTCCTTGTCGCGGCTGTCGAGGCCCGCGAACATCTGCTCCTCGTCCTTGTGGAGCGTCACCGCCCGGTAGGACTCGGGGAGCTTGATCGCCGCGAAGTCCGCCGACGTGGTGTCGGTGCTGATGATCGCGTCGAGGATTTCCTGCATGGCTGCCTCCGAAGGCGTACCTGTGTGAGGGCACAGGGCGTCTGGGGGAGCCGGGAGCGGACACCGGCTTCGCTGAGGTGGGTGGTGGGCGGGTCAGACTGGGCACCCGGGGTGGACCGGGCCGTTCTGGCTCTGCTCCCGGGGTGTGGGAACGCCGGACGACGGCGCGCCGAGGTGGGGAGCCGCGGCGCCGCGACTGGTGAGTAACAAGGTAGTGGCACCCTGTGCCACTCGTAAAGACACCGGGTGTCACGAATTCCGGAGGCCTCCGGGGCGGCGTGACGCGCGTTGCGCGGGCATGCGCAGGGCCCGCGCCGACTTCTCGGCGCGGGCCCTCGATACCGCTCTGACCTGCGTGAATACTGCGCTTACGACTCCCGGGTGCCACTCAGTGCGGCCCTGATGCTGTCCACCACGACCTCCAGTGGAGCGTCCGTCCGGGCGACTGTGATGAGCACCTCACCTCCGGGACTGGCACTCAGTGCGCTCTCCGCACCGGTGTCCCCGGGGGTCCCATTGGCACCCGGTGCCACCACCGATCCCCGACGCCTGGCACCCGGCGCGCTGGCGGCCCAGAAGGTCCGCCGGATCACCTCGAAGGAGTGGTCCAGCTGGGCCTCCACGTCGCCCCGGCCGCCGGCCCGCAGCCAGCGCCGCAGCACGTGGTTGTGCGCCGCGACCACCGCCGCCGCCGAGACCTCGGCCAGCATCGAGTCGTCCTCGCCGCCGCGCTGCCAGCCGGACGGGATGGACTCGCCGGTGTCGAAGCGCCCCAGCAGGTAGCGGGTGAACAGCCGCTCGTAGCGGGCCACCACGGCGATCTCCCGCTCGCGCAGCGCCGGGACCTGACGGATCAGCTGGTACCGCGCGACCGACACCCCCGGGGTGGAGGCGTACATCCGCAGCACCTCCTTGATGCCGCGGCAGACCACGTCCAGCGGGTGCTCCTCCGGCTCCGCACTGGCCAGCAGGTCGGCCACCCGCACCAGGGTGTCGTCGTGGTCCGGGAAGATCGCCTCCTCCTTGGACCGGAAGTACCGGAAGAAGGTGCGCCGGGCCACCCCGGCGGCGGCCGCGATCTGGTCGACCGTGGTCTCCTCGTAGCCCTGCGAGGCGAACAGCTCCATCGCGGCCGTGGCCAGGTCCTGGCGCATCTGCTGGCGCTGCGCCGCCGCCCGGCGGCTTCCCGGCCCGCCGTCCGGCCCGGTGCCCCCGGTCGAGGGGGCGGTCCGGCCGTCGCCGCCGTGCGGCCCGGCGGGGTGCTGCGGGGAGCTTGACTGAACCCGATCCATGTCCGGAACGCTACACGGCCCGGACGGCGCGGCCACGGCCCTTCCCCGCCGCACCGGTGCGACCGGACCGGTCACGGCCGGGCGGGGCCAGCGGGAGGACACCGTGCCGGGGCTCCAACCGGGGCGCGCGGAGCCCGCGGATCCCTGCGGAGGGGCGCCGTTGCCGGAAGCCGCGCCGCCGTAGGGCTGCGCCCCGTGCGGTGGCGCGCCGTGCGGCGGGGATCCGTACGGCTGTGCCGCGTGCGGCCCGTACGGCGTCTCGTACGGGCCGCCCCCGGCCTGCGGCGTGGTCATCGGCGCGCGTGGTCGCGGAAGCCGCGGCCGGTCTTGCGGCCCAGGCAGCCCGCCGCGACCAGGTGCTCAAGCAGCGGCGCGGCGGCCAGGCCGGGCTCGCGGAACTCCTGGTGCAGCACCTGCTCGATCGTCAGCGAGACGTCC
This sequence comes from Kitasatospora sp. NPDC054795, assembly GCF_053611565.1. Classification (NCBI taxonomy): domain Bacteria; kingdom Bacillati; phylum Actinomycetota; class Actinomycetes; order Kitasatosporales; family Streptomycetaceae; genus Kitasatospora; species Kitasatospora sp. NPDC054795. Next base: position 10,503 of record NZ_JBSHAP010000008.1, on the reverse strand, counting down.
AGGCCGACCACGTCCAGCAGTTCGAACGGGCCCATCGGGTAGCCGCAGCCGAGCTTCATCGCGGTGTCGATGTCGTCCACCGTCGCGTAGTGCTCCTGGAGCATCCGCACCGCGTCGTTCAGGTAGGGGAAGAGCAGTGCGTTGACGATGAAGCCGGCCCGGTCGCCGCACTCCACCGGGTGCTTGCGGACCCCGGCGGTCAGCTCCAGCACGGTGGCGGTGACGTCCGGCGCGGTCAGCACGGTGGAGACCACCTCGACCAGCTTCATCGCCGGGGCCGGGTTGAAGAAGTGCATGCCGATCACGTCCTGCGGCCGCGAGGTGGCGGTCGCGCAGCTGATCACCGGCAGCGAGGAGGTGGTGGTGGCGAGCACCGCGCCCGGCCTGACGATCTTGTCCAGGGTGGCGAACAGCTCCCGCTTGACCGCGAGGTCCTCGGCGACCGCCTCGACCACCAGGTCCACCTCGGCCAGCTCGGCGTACTGGCCGACCGGGGTGACCAGCGCCAGTGCGGCGTCCCGCGCCCCGGCGGACAGCCGGCCCTTGGCCACCGAGCGCTCCAGCGACTTCTCCAGCTGCGCCTTGGCCTTCTCGGCCTTCTCCTGGCTGCGGGCGGCCAGCAGCACCGGGTGCCCGGCCTTGGCGAACACCTCGGCGATGCCGGTGGCCATCGTCCCCGAGCCGCAGACGCCGACGGTGCGCACCGGCCGGCCCGGCACCTTCGGCCGGGCCGGCCCGGTGGCCGCGTCCACGGCCCGGGAGGAGCCCGGCGCCTCGTAGGTGTAGAAGCCGCGGCCGGTCTTGCGGCCCAGCAGCCCGGCGGCGACCAGCTGGCCGAGGATCGGGGCGGGCGCGTGCAGGCGGTCCCGGGACTGCTCGTACATCGCCTCCAGCACGGTGCGGGCGGTGTCGATGCCGATCAGGTCGAGCAGCGCCAGCGGGCCCATCGGCAGGCCGCAGCCGAGCCGCATCGCGGCGTCGATGTCCTCCCGCGACGCGTACTTGGACTCGAACATCGCGGCGGCCTGGTTCAGGTAGGCGAACAGCAGGCCGTTCACCACGAAGCCGGCCCGGTCGCCGGCCGCCACCGGCTCCTTGCCGAGGTCGCGGGCGAAGGCGGCGGCGTCCTCGGCGGTCCGCGGGGAGGTCAGCACGGTGCGGACCACCTCGACCAGCTTCATGCCGTGCACCGGGTTGAAGAAGTGCAGGCCGAGCACCCGCTCCGGACGGGAGGTCGCGGCGGCGATCCGGGTCACCGACAGCGCGGTGGTGCCGGTGGCCAGCACGGTGGCCTCCGGGCAGATCCGGTCCAGCTCGGCGAAGACCTCCCGCTTCAGCTCCAGCTGCTCGGGCACCTCCTCGATCACCAGGTCCGCCCCGGCGGCGGCCGCCAGTTCGTGGCCGACGGAGATCCGGGCCAGCAGCCCGGTGCGCTGCCCGGCGGTCAGTCGCTCCCGGTCGACCGCGTGCGCGGTGGCCTCCTCGATCCGGGCCAGTGCCCGGGCGGCCGAGTCCTCGGTGGCCTCGATGCCGATCACCCGGCGGCCGCTCTTGGCGACCGCCACCGCGACGCCGGCACCCATCGTGCCGAGGCCGACGACGGCGACAGTGGGGAAGGGACGCTCCATCTGTCCTGACTCCTAGTCATGAAGGGCCCGCGCGTGCTCCGGCGGGCGCGCCGCCGCGCCCGGACGCGCGCCGGGGGCGGCCGCCGCCGGAGGAGGGTCCACGCGCGGGGGCTGGGGAGATGACGGGGTGCGGCGCATTCGGACAGGGGCCGGTCCGCTCCGGCCGAACTGCGGATGTGCCGTGGTGCTCAGGCGCTCGAAGGTGAAGGAAGCGGCTCTGATACGAGGGGGAACCCGGCCCGCCGCGGTCCGCGGCACCTGCCGGTGAAAGCGCACCGCGCGGGCGCCGGAGAAGCGGCGACCGCGGCCTGCCGCCGGTGCGGCTCCCGAAGCCCGGCGGAGGTGCGTGTCCGGCCACTGTAGCGAAGCTACTGATGAGTAGGAAGGGGGCGTGGGCGGAAAACCGTTCGGGGCCGCGGGCGGGCGTTCGCTAGGGTGATCGACGCGGGGGCGGCTCCGCGGCGTGCTTCCTTCTCACTCATCTGCAAAATGAACCCGAGTGCGCCCACTCTCCGCCCCCGCTTCGTCGTATCCACCGGGGGAAGAGCAGTGAAGAAGCAGAACGCCGTGGCGCCCGAGGCCGCACTGGACGCCTACCTGCTGCACCGCCACGGGATGGTCCGGGTCGAGCCCGGAGCCGGGCCCGACGAGCCCCTGCCGTGGTCCGCCCAGGGGCTGGTCGCCCTGGAGGCCGACCTCGTCCGGCGCGGCCACGTGCTCACCGCCCCGCTGCGCGCCGCGCTCGGCCGGCTGCGCCCGCTCGACCTCGCCGCGGCCGGCACCCGGCTGCTGCGCGGCATCGACGCGATGCTCGGCGCCGACCGCAGCCACACCCCGCTGTTCCGCCGCTTCCCCGAGGGCGTGCCCTCCCACGCCCACGCCGACTACTCCGCGCTCGTCCGCGGCTACCTCCTCTGCCAGGCGAGCCAGATCTGCCAGGTCTGCGAGCGCGACAGCCTGGAGGCCGGGATCGGCGCCCTCGCCCCCTGCGCCCACCTGCTGTGCGGCGACTGCTACCTGGAACTGGTCGAGAACGGCGGCGACCCCCACTGCCCGCTCTGCCGCACCCCGCTGGATCGAAAGCGCCGCCTGTCCAACGACACCAGGGCCGCCCGCAACGCCGCCCGCGAACTGCGGGCCGGCCGGCAGCTCAAACCACTGCGCCAGGCCCGCCCCGAGGACGTGGGCCTCCTCGCCGCCACCGGGCTGGCCGCGCTGCTCGCCCGGCAGACCCCGCTGAGCCCGCAGGACCGCGAGGACCTCGCCCTGCTGCTCCACCACGCCCCGGACGACCCGGCCGGCTGGCTGCCCGCCGAGATCCCCGTCCGGGAGACCCGCGCCACCGTGCTGGCCGCCCTGCTGCACCGCGACCGGGAGGCCGCCCGGCCGCTGCTGGCCGCCCACCTCACCACCGCCACCGACGTCCTGCGGCTGATCTGGGCGTGGTCCGGCGCCGAGCCCGACCTGCTGCCCGAGACCGCCCGCACACTGCGCCTGCGCAATCTGCCCCGCCCGCTGCGCCGCGAACTGCTCGCCGCCCTGGACGCGTTCCCGGTCGGCACCCTCGCCGAGGACCTGCGCCGCCACCGCGAGCCCTGGCTGCGGGCCGGCGAACTGCTGCACCCGTACGAGCACCGCGCCCGCTTCCCGTACGCGGCGGCCGCGTTCGCGGTGGTCCGGCAGAGCGATCTCGACCTCCACGGCCTCGGCCCGCTGCTGCGCGAGGCGCCCGCCCCGCTGCGGGTGAGCGAGACGCCCGGCGGCCACACCCGGCTGACCGTGGAGACCTTCGCCGCCCGGGTCGAGCGCGCCCTCGGACAGGGCGACCTGCCCGCCGCCGTCCGGCTGCTGGCCGGCCGTCCGGGCGAACTGGTGCGCCGCCTGCACCACCTGCTGCGGGTCCACGCCGCCTGGTTGCCCGGCGAACCGCTGCCCGCCGAACTCGCCGAGGCGCTGCCCGGCGCCCTGCGCGCCGTCGCCCCCGGCCCGCTGCTCGGCGCGTACGGACGGCTGCGCGCGCCGCGCGAGTACGGCGAGCGGCGGCTGTACTTCCCGCGCGGCCGGGTGGCCTCGGCGCACGCCCGGGCCGACCGGGGCACGCCCGTCCCGGCCGCTCTCAGCGCGCCCGTGTGCGCCCTGATCGAGGCCGAACTGCTGCGCCGGGCCGGGCGGTCGGCCCACGGGCCGGAGCGCTACGAGGTGGCCGTGCTGGACGCCGCGCTGGCCGACCTGGTCGTCCCCTTCGCCGAGCGCGCCAGCGCCAAGACCCTCGTCGCCGTGCCGCGCGGCAGCGTGCAGCGGATCCCGGACGGCCAGCGGCTGCGGCTGTTCCTGCACTGGACGCAGCGCCCGCACCAGCGGGTGGACCTCGACCTGTCGGTCGCCTTCTACGACGAGGCGTGGCAGTTCGTCGGCCTGTGCGACTACACCCGGCTGGTCACCGGCCCGCGGGCCGCGGTCCACTCCGGGGACTACACCAGCGCCCCGCCGCCGCACGGCGCCACCGAGTTCGTCGACCTCGACCTGCCGGCGCTGGGCGAGGCCGGCGCCAGGTACGCCGTGGTGGTGGTGTTCAGCTACAACGACATCCCGTTCGAGGACCTCACCGACGCCTTCGCCGGATTCATGGCCCTGACCCCGTCCGAGGCGGCCCGGCAGCGCAAGAGCGGCTTCCACCCCAAGGGCGTGCGCCAGCGCCTCGACCTCGCCGGGGACGCCAGGATCTGCGTGCCGATGATCGTCGACCTGCAGCGCCGCGACTACACCTGGACCGACCTCAACGCGGGCGCCGGCAGCGGGTTCCACAACCTCGACCGGCACCACGCCAGGATCGGCTCGCTGGCCGCCGACGTCCTGACGCACTTCGCCCCCGGCTCCCGGGCCACCCTCTGGGACCTCGCCTGCGCCACCGCCGCGGCGGGCAGCGACGAGGTGCTGGTCCGCGACCGGACCGGCCGCGGGCTCGACGTCTACCGGCGGGGCGCGGACGAGCCGGTGAGCGCTTTCGCCGAACGGCTGCGCGCCCGCCACGAGAGCGACCGGCGCACCGAGCTGCCGCCGGACGACACCGCCCGGCTGATCGCCGAACGCCTCGACGGCGCCCGGGCGTTCGCCGCCCTGGTGCACGCCGACGTGCCCGCGCCGGCGCAGGCGCGCGGGACGCTCTACCGGCTCTACCCGGGCCCGACCGACGCCGCCCCGGACACCCTGGAGCGGATCACCGCGGGGGAGTGGACGGCCAGGTTCGCCCCGAACGGGTGAACGGGTGAACGCGGCCGCCAGGAGGACCACCCGATAGGGGAGTTATCCGACCCCGACCGGCGGGGCAGCATGGGGACATGACCACCGGAACCGCCACCGCCGGCCCCACCGCGCCCGGTCCCGACGAGCCGCCCGTCACCGCTGAGCGGCTCGCCGCCGCCGCCGCGGCGGCCGTCGCGCTGCCATCGCGCGCCGACCGGGCCGAGCGCGCCGAGGAGGCCGTCGACCGGCTGCGCACCGAGGCCGTCGAGGCGGTGGCCGTCACCTGGGTGGACAACGCCGGCATCACCCGGGTCAAGGCCGTGCCGCTCGGCGGTCTGGTGCACGCCGCGCAGTGGGGCGTCGGCACCGCGCCCTGCTTCGACGTGTTCCTCGCCGACGACGCGATCACCACCAGCGCGATCATCGGCGGCCCCACCGGGGACCTCAGGCTCTACCCGGACCTCGACCGGGTCGTCCCGCTGGCCGCCCAGCCCGGCTGGGCCTGGGCCCCGGGGGACAGGTACACCCAGGCCGGCGCCCCGCACCCCGGCTGCCAGCGGCTGTTCGCCCGCCGGGCCGAGGCCACGGCGGCCGCGCGCGGCCTGGGCCTCAAGACCGGCATCGAGGTCGAGTGGACGGTCGCCCTGGCCGGCGCCCCGAAGGAGGACCCGCAGTACCCGACGCACGGCCCGGCGTACGGGATGCATCGGGTCACCGACCTCTCCGACTACCTGCGCGACGTCCTGCGCGCCCTCGGCCGGCAGGGGCTGACCGTCCTGCAGATCCACCCCGAGTACTCCCCGGGCCAGTTCGAGGTCTCGGTCGCCCCCGAGGGCCCGGTCGCCGCCGCCGACACCTCCGTCCTGGTCCGGCACACCGTCCGGGCCGTCTCCGCCCGGCACGGCCTGCGGGTCTCCTTCGCCCCGGTGGTCGAGACCGGCGGCGTCGGCAACGGCGGGCACCTGCACCTCAGCCTCTGGCGCGACGGGCGCAACCTCGGCCACGGCGGCCCCGGTCCGCACGGCCTGACGGCCGAGGCCGAGGGCTTCCTCGCCGGGGTGCTGGACGCGCTGCCCGAACTGCTGGTGCTGGGCTGCTCCAGCCCGGCCGGGTACCTGCGGCTGGTGCCCTCGCACTGGGCCGGCGCCTACCAGTGCTGGGGCCTGGAGAACCGCGAGGCCGCGCTGCGCCTGGTGACCGGCTCCACCGGGGAGCGGGCCGCCGCGGCCAATGCCGAGGTCAAGTGCTTCGACGCGAGCGCCAACCCGTACCTGGCGGTCGGCGGGGTGATCGCAACCGGTCTCGCCGGGCTGGACCAGCGCCGCGCGCTGCCACCGGAGTTCACCGGGGATCCGGCGGCCGCCGAGCCCGGCACGGTGCCCCGGCTGCCGGCGGGCCCGGCCGAGGCGATCGCCGCGTACGAGCGCTCCGCGGTGCTGCGCGAGGCGCTCGGCGAGCCGCTCTACCAGGCGGTGCTGGCGGTGCGACGGGCGGAGCAGGAGCAGTACGCGGCCGTCACTCCCGAGGAGTTGGTCATGGCCACCCGCTGGCGGTACTGAACGGTGGCCCGGCCGGGGGAGCCCGCGCTGGTCGACCACCACTGCCACAGCGTGGTGGCGGCCGAGCTCACCGACGAGGCCCTGGCCGGGCTGCTCACCGAGTCCGACCGGCCGCCCGCTCCCGGCTGTTCGCCCTTCGACAGCGCGCTGGGCCTCGCGGTGCGGCGCTGGTGCCCGCCCGCGCTCGGCCTGCCGGCGCACGCCCCGGCCGCCGACTACCTGGCCCGGCGGCGGGAGTTGGGCGCGGCCGAGGCCACCGGGCGACTTCTGGCGGCGGCCGGTCTGGACACCTGCCTGGTGGACACCGGACTGGCCACCGCCGCCGGCCACGAGCTGCTGCCGCTGGCCGAACTCGCCGCGGCCACCGGGGCGTCGGTGCGCGAGGTGGTCCGGCTGGAGTCGGTCGCCGAGACGGTGACGGCCGGCGCCGGGGACTGGCCGCGGGCCGTCGCGCAGGCGCTCGCGTCGGCCGCGGCCGGGGCCGTCGCGGTCAAGTCGGTGCTCGCCTACCGGCACGGTCTGGCCGCGCCCGCCGAACGCCCCGCCGCCGCGGCCGTGGTGGCCGCGGCCGGCGCCCACCTGCGCGGTGGGCGGGCCCGGTTGACCGACCCGGTGCTGCTGCACCACCTGCTCTGGACGGCGGTGGACGTCTGCGCCGAGCTCGGCCTGCCGCTCCAACTCCACACCGGCTTCGGCGATCCGGACCTCACCCTGCACCGGTCCGATCCGTCGCTGCTGACGGACTTCGTGCGGGCCGCCGAGCCCAGTGGCGTCCCGCTGGTGCTGTTGCACGGGTACCCGTACCACCGGCAGGCCGCCTGGCTGGCCCAGGCCTTCCCGACGGTGTACACCGACCTCGGGCTGACCGCCTCCTACACCGGTCCGCGGGTGGCCGCGGTGCTGGGCGAGATGCTGGAGCTGGCCCCGTTCGGCAAATTGCTGTTCTCCACCGACGCCTACGGGCTGCCCGAACTTTATTTGGTGGGCACCTGTCAGTTCCGGTGCGGACTGGGTGCGGTGCTCGCGGACTGGCGAGCCGACGGCGCCTGCTCCGCGGTCGATGCCGGGCGGGTGGCGCGGCTGCTCGCGGCCGACAACGCGCGTCGGCTGTACGCGTTGTAGGGGTGCGATCCGCCCTGGTGGTGAAGGTCGAGACGGGTGTGGCAGCACGTCGGCGAACCATCACTTTTTAACACTCTTGACCTCTGTTTTCCTTGTTGACCGCCGGGCGGCGGTAACCCCTACTCCTGGTCAAGATGTGACGATTAGATGACTACCCCTTGCGCTTATAACCAAATATTCATTAGCGTCCCGGTCATTCCCAAGCGCACCTGCCCACCGCAGCTGCCGCCTGATGCCTCGGGAGGCCAACCCTCATGCGTGTTCCTCGGATCAGCCGTACCCGGTACGCGGCCGTGGGCGTCGTGCTCGCCACCGCTGGTGCCCTCGCGCTGCCGGCCGGCACCGCCGTCGCGGCTCCCGCGGCCGACTCGACGACCGGTCCGCTGATGAGCTACGTCGTCAACACCAAGGCCAACCACGGCCAGGTGCAGAAGGTCGAGAAGGCCATCACCGGCCTCGGCGGCACCGTCGTCCAGTCCTACGAGCAGGTCGGCGTCGTCGTCGCCCGCTCGAACGACACCAAGTTCGCCGAGAAGCTGCGCCTGGCCAAGGGCGTCGACTCGGTCGGCGCCAGCCGCACCAAGGGCATCCAGGCCTCCGACCAGGGCAAGGCCGAGGTCGCCACCGAGTCGGCCGCCGTGGCGGCCGCCCCGGGCGAGGACCCCGACGAGGCCTACCAGTGGGACATGCGTCAGATCGGTGCCGACAAGGCCCACAAGATCTCGCTCGGCAGCCGTAACGTCACCGTCGGCGTGCTGGACTCCGGCATCGACGCCACCCACGAGGACCTGGCCGCCAACGTGGACGCCTCGCAGTCGGTCTCCTGCATCGACGGCAGGACGAACACCGACTGGAAGGCCTGGCAGCCGACCACCAGCGACCACGGCACCCACGTGGCCGGCACCATCGGCGCCGCCAAGAACGGCAAGGGCATCGTCGGCGTCGCGCCGAACGTGAAGCTGGCCGCGGTCAAGGTCGTCGACGACGGCGGGTTCATCTACCCGGAGAACGCGGTCTGCGGCTTCGTCTGGGCCGGCGAGCACGGCTTCAAGGTCACGAACAACAGCTACTTCGTCGACCCGTGGATGTTCAACTGCAAGACGGACAAGGACCAGGCGGCCATCTCGGACGCCGTCCGCAAGGCCGTCGCGTTCTCGCAGCGCAAGGGCGTGCTCAACATCGCCGCCGCCGGCAACGAGAACATCGACCTGGCGCACAAGACCGTCGACGTGGCCAGCCCGGACGACACCACCCCCGGCACCCGCCCGGTCACCAACGACTGCCTGTCGCTGCCGACCGAGCTGCCCGGCGTCGTGGCCGTCTCCGCGGTCGGCTCCGACGGCGTCAAGGCGTACTACTCCAGCTACGGCAAGGGCGTTGTGTCCGTCACCGCGCCGGGTGGCGACCGCCGCTTCCAGTTCCCGAACACCCCGGACAAGGACGGCCGCATCCGGTCCACCATCCCCGGTGGCAAGTACGGCTACATGCAGGGCACCTCGATGGCCACCCCGCACGTCGCCGGCGTGGCCGCGCTGCTCGCCAGCACCTTCCCGTGGGCCAGCCCGGACGAGCTGACCGAGCTGCTGACCACCCACGCCGAGTCCGTCCCTTGCCCGAAGGGCGAGTTCAACCCGGGCGGCGCCGGCACCTGGAAGGCCACCTGCGAGGGCGGCGCTGACGACAACGGCTTCTACGGCGCGGGCCTGGTCAACGCCGAGAAGGCGGTCCAGTGGTGGCGCTGACGCGCTGACCGCGGACAGCACTGAACAGTAGAGCCGGGGAGCGGGACCACTGGGTCCCGCTCCCCGGCCGCGTTCGCGCACCGGCCGGTCGCGGGTGATCGCCGTTCGGTCGCTGTTCGGCCGCATTCGAGCACCAGGGCACCAGGGCACCGGGGCGCCGGAGCACCGGCCGCGGTCGCCCCGCGCCCGACCCGACGAAGAACTACCGGTCCTCGTCGAAGTGGTGCTCCCAGACCGTCTCCACCGACGGCTTGCCGTGCAGGTCCGGCACCTCCTGGAGCCAGGCCGGCCGCCCCGCCCTGGTCCGGGCCGCCCGCCGCCGCTCCGCCTCGCGCAGCTGCTCGGGCGTGGCGAAGCCCTCCGGCAGCCACTCCTCGGAGAGCACCACCCGGGCGGCCAGGTGCGTGACATAGGCGTGCCGGACGGCGTCCACCGAGTCGAAGCCGGGTTCGCCGGCCAGCCACTCGTCCGGGACCAGCGCCACGACCTCCTCCAGCAGTGGCACGGTGACCAGCGGCCCGAGCTCCTCGTCGGCCAGCCGGACGTCCGGGGCCGAGCCGCCGAGCGCGTGGGCGCTGAGGTCGTACCGCTTGCCGACCGCCGCCCCGGCCCCCGCCCAGCGGTGGTGGAAGATCAGCGCGGCGCCGTTGTCGATCAGCCAGAGCCGCCCGTGCCAGACCACCAGGTTGGGGTTGTGCACGGTGCGGTCGACGTTGCCGGTCAGGGCGTCCAGCCAGACCACCCGGCCGGCCTCGGCGGAGTCCACCGAGATCATCCCCGGCGTGAAGTCCCGCGCGCCGGGCAGCAGGTCCATCCCGAGGTTGAGGCCGGCGCTGGCCTTGAGCATGTCCTGGATCTCGGTGTCCGGCTCCTGGGCGGCGACGGCCGGGTCGAAGTCCACCAGCCGCAGCTCCGGCACCCGCAGGCCCAGTCGTCGGGCCAGCTCGCCCACGATCACCTCGGCGATCAGCGCCTTGCGGCCCTGCGCGGCCCCGGTGAACTTGACCACGTACGTTCCCAGGTCGTCGGTCTCCACCACACCGGGGACGGAGCCGCCCGCCCGCAGTGGATCGACGTAGCGCACGGCAGTCACCAGATCGAGCACACCGGCCACCCTAATTCGTTGATAGCGGATCGGTGTAGCCAGGGGGCCACGGTCGGTCCGTTCGAATGCTGGGGCCGTGACGCCTTCGCCCACCCGGGCGCCGG